>JANTHR010000004.1 GCA_024762315.1 Sulfurovum sp. | reverse complement strand
ATCTGTATTGTTTGCGTTTAAATGCGTTGGGCCGCGTAACGGAATTGCCCAGTCCGACATGCACATAGCCCCGACTACTCCAGTCGAAACCAAGTCATCCCCATGTAATGAAGTACATTTAAATGCTGAGTGATAATAACACTTTTGGGTATTTTTGTCAAGAGCGTTGTATATTAAGGTATATAATGCTATCATTTTCGTTATATATCTCAGTATATAAGGAAATAGATGGAACTCACCTCTTCACTTACTTTGGAAATGTTAGGGCAACCGTTCTTGCTGGAAAAGCGTATCAAACTGCTTCACGCCATAAATGAACATGGTTCCATTTCCAAGGCGGCTAAAGCGGTGCCTATGAGTTACAAGAGTGCATGGGAGGCTGTGGATGCGATGAACAGTCTTTCAACAGAGCCTATCGTTGAACGTGAAACAGGGGGTAAGAATGGTGGTGGTACGACCATTACTGTTTACGGGAAAAAGCTCTTAGCACATTATGCACTGCTGAAACAGGAGCATAACCGTTTTATGGAGCGGCTGGCAGTATTGGCTGATGTAGAGGGTGGTACATTGGGGACGATCGGGCGTATGGCGCTGCAGCTTTCTGCACGTAACCAGATACAGGCACGCGTGGAAAATATTATGTGCAGTGGTGTAAGTGCCGAGGTTGCATTACTTCCAAAAGGTGGACAACAGATCATCTCAAAGATCACTGCTGAAGCGGTGGGGAATTTGCATCTTGAAGTAGGTGATAGAGTGATCGCCGTGTGTAAGTCTTCTAATGTTTTTATACTACGTGAAGATGAGAAAACAGATGCCAACTGCCTGAAAGGTAAAGTGGTAACAGTTGAACAGGGCAGTGACAGTGTAAAAATCGTAGTAGATATAGGTGGGCATGACAGGATTGTTTCAGTCATGCCTCTAAAACATTTTGGCAGTATGTCATTTCAGCCAGATGATGATGTTCGTGTTGCCGTCAAAGCACGAGATGTGATGATAGGAAGATAAGTATTGAGCATTTTTTTGAAGGAGAAGATATGTTAAAAAGGCTGTTGTTACTGATTTTTACAGGAAGCCTGCTGCATGCCGGTGAGATGACCATCTTTGCTGCAAGTGATTTGAAATTTGCACTCGATACGGTGAAAACGAAATTTCTGAAAGAGCATCCGAAGGATACCATTCGCATCATCTATGGCTCATCTGGAAAAGGGCGTGTACAAGTTGCCAACGGTGCGCCGTATGATCTTTACTTTTCTGCAAATATGGACTATGTCACACAGCTTTACAAAAACGGAGATGTCGTGACCAAGCCAAAACTCTATGCCATCGGCAGGCTGGTGATATGGAGTACAAACAGTGCATTTGATGCCAAAAAAGGGTTTGCAAACCTGAGAACACCGTGGGCAGAGAAGATCGCCATTGCCAATCCTTCCCATGCTCCGTATGGAGAGAAGGCAAAGCAGGCACTTGAAAGCAAGCATCTTTATGGCGCACTTAAACCGAAGATCGTATTGGGAGAGAATATTTCCCAAACAGCAAATTATATTAAAACCGGGGCTGCCGATGCAGGAATCATTGCACTTTCACTGGCGCTTGCACCGACCGTGGCAAAGAGTGAACACCGTACGTATTACCTGATCGATGAAAAATTGCATGAGCCGCTCAGACAGGGCTATGGCATTACTGAATATGGGCAGCACAATCCGCTTGCCAAAGCCTTTTACCGTTTTTTCCAGAGCGATGAAGCACAGCAGATCATGAAGCGCTACGGGTTTAGCGTTCCGGGAGCGTAAATACTATGGAATGGCTACAGCAGATAGAGTGGACTCCTCTTTTACTTTCATTTAAACTTGCGGCACTGACAGTATCCATTCTGTTTGTTGTGGCACTTCCTTTTGCATGGTGGCTTTCACAAAGCCACTCGCGTTTCAAACCAGTATTTGAAGCAGTTACGGCACTGCCTATTGTGTTACCCCCTTCGGTACTGGGTTTTTATATGCTGCTGCTGCTCTCACACAATTCACTGCTTGGACATTTTTTGGAAGAAAGCTTCAACATCAAACTGGCATTCAGTTTTACCGGACTGGTCATTGCCAGCTGTTTTTACTCTTTTCCCTTCATGGTACAGCCGCTGCAAAGTGGATTTGAATCTCTGAATGCACATATGATCGAAGCGAGCTATCTTGCAGGTAAAAGCAGCCGTACGACACTCTGGAAAGTGGCACTGCCAAACATCAAGCCCTCACTTGTTACGGCCGTGATCATTTCCTTTGCCCATACGGTCGGAGAGTTTGGAGTAGTACTGATGGTTGGTGGGAATATTCCGCATGAAACACGTGTGGCATCGGTAGCGATCTACGATCTGGTTGAGGTGATGGATTATGAGAAAGCCAATATCTATGCCGGTGTCCTACTGTTGTTTAGTTTTACGATACTGGTATCGGTCTACTGGTTCAACTATCGGCATAAACTGCGTGTAGGAACGGTGCTGTGACATGTTGAAAATAGAGATTGAAAAACAACTGCATGGAAGTAATGGAGAAATGACACTTACTGTCAATGAAACTGTCAATAAAGGTGATTTTATTGTCATTATGGGGGAAAGTGGAGCCGGAAAGAGTACATTGATTCGTTGTTTGGCAGGACTTGAAAAGGCTTCTGGGAGCATAGTCATTGAAGGCGAAGTATGGCAGGATGAAAGCAAAACAGTACCTATACAGCAACGCAATGTCGGTTTTGTTTTTCAGGATTATGCACTTTTTGACAATATGAGTGTAAAAGAGAATCTACTTTTTGTCAATACAGATGAAAGTTTGGCAGAAGAGCTGTTGGAGATGATGGAAATTAAAGGGCTTGCAGAGCGCAATGTACAGTTTTTAAGTGGTGGGCAGAAGCAGCGCGTGGCTCTGGCACGTGCTTTGATGCGTCGTCCCAGACTTTTACTGATGGATGAGCCCCTTTCTGCACTTGATCCGCGTATGCGGCATAAATTAAGTCAAAAGATTAAAGCGTTGCATAAGCGTTTTGGTATGACAACACTCATGGTAAGTCATGATGTCAATGAAGCAAAGAATCTTGCAGACAGAGTATGGTTTGTGGAGTTTGGAGAGCTTAAAGAATATAACAGAACCTATTTGGAGGAGCTTTACTGATGCGCATTAAACAGCGTGGAAAACATGATCAGAATTTTGATCATTTGGCAGAGAAGTTCGAGAAGTCCATCTACGGTACCCTCAAAGGAGAATGGCGACTGAAACTGCTTCAGGAAGATCTGCAGGCACTTTATGAAAAGGGGTCTTTAGATATTTGGGATGCAGGGTGCGGATTGGGGCAGATGGCCCTTTGGTTTGCAAAGAGGGGACATAGACTTACCTGTTGTGACATCTCTTACAAAATGTTGGAAAAGGCAAAAATACTTTTTGCCAAAGAGAGTGCAGAGGCAGATTTTCATCAGGCTCCTTCGCAGGAACTTGCTAAAATCCTGCCACAACAGGATCTGGTACTCTTTCATGCTGTCATAGAATGGCTTGCCAAACCGTTAGGGAGCCTGGAGGTTATTTCTGACCGTGTGAAGCCCGGAGGACATCTCTCTTTACTCTTTTTCAATCACCATTCGCTGATCTACCGTAATATTCTGCGTGGAGGCTGGCGACTTCAAACGATCCTTAGCAAGGCCTGGTACGGAAAAGGAAAAAAACTCACTCCGCCATACCCGCAAAAACCGGAAGAACTTCTCAGATGGCTGAAGCATAACGGCTATACGATCAAAGCCCATACAGGTATCCGTGTATTTCATGACTACATGGATAAGAGCGCTTTAGAACTATCAGATACAGATGAACTGATGGCACTGGAGTATCAGTATTGCAGGGAAGAGACCTTTAGAAATATGGGCCGGTATGTGCATATTTTGGCACAGAAAGAAGAGAACTAGTTTTTTAGACTCTTTATCAGTGCGGCAGCAGTTCCGGCCATATCACTTTTGGGCTGATAGAGATAATTATTGATCTTTTGGGGAATATGTTCAGGCATCTCTAATGCTTCAAACTCCTCTTTTGCCGATTGTTTTGCTTTGAACAGTGCCATCTGCACACGTGAATAGAAGTTTGCCGCGCCTTCTCCAGAAGTTTCAATACTCAGGAAGTTTGCCTGTGGATAACGGCTTGTTACCAGAGATTGAACACCATCGGATACGGCAGAAGAGGGCATGCACCCGAAAGGCTTAATGGAAATGACCAGATGGGCAAGGTTATGTTTGACACTCTCTATGAGGTGTGCTACTTCCAGGTGCCCCTCTCCCCCGCTGCATTCCAGAGTGTAGTACACTTTGGCAAATTTGGCCAGTTGCTCTATATCGGGGATATCATAGTCATGCAAGCCTATGGCTTTTGCATAGAGAGTAAAGTGGGTTTTTACGGCTGCTTTTCCTGCTTTGATAAGAAGTCTGGTCTTGACATTGGAAAAATCAATTTTTTTTGCATCTTTTACCTCAAGCTGTTCTTTTTTGTGCAAAGCTTGCTCTGCCTCCCAAAGACTGAGCATTAAACGATTGATAATAGGTTGGGGAATACATTCTGCACCTTCTGCTTCCAAAAATCTATGCAGGTTGTAGTTGCCGTCACCCTCGGTCATGGCTGCCCAGAACTCTCCCATGACCATGACTTTGGCTTTGGGTTGGAGACGATCCAGTTTGACTTGTGATAATAGGTTGCGGCACTTCCACATAGCTTTTATGAGACTGCTATGCGACAAAAAGGCTTTTGAGACAATCTCTTTACAACTTTCCAAAGCTTTATCGGTAGCTCCTTTTTCTATTTCATAGGGACGCATTTTATAGCCAAGCAGATTGATAATATCACCGATGATAATTGCTTTAATAAGGGTAATAAAAAAAGTGGGAGAGAAATCAAGTATATCCTCTTTTATCTCATCACCCTGAAAAATGCCCTTGTCATGTTCAAAAGAGGTAAGCCTAAAACCTTCAAATCCAGCATCACGCAGAGCTTTTTTGTACTCTGTAATGTACATTCCGAAACGACACGGTCCACAGCCTCCGGCAGTAATATAGACATACTTTTTGACGATCTCTTCAGCACTTAGACCTTTCTCATCACGAAGATTTTGCAGATATTTGACCAAATTACCTACAGTAAAGTAAGTAGGGTTGCACTGTCCCCGGTTTCCAAAGGCTTTGCCTGTCTGAAAAGATTTGAAGTCAGGGTTGGGCAGAGCGATGAAATGGATGTCCATGGAGTTGAGTGCCGCTTCTACGAGTTTGTCCTGAAGGAGTGTCAATCCTCCCGAGAGGAAGATGGTCTCCTCTTTGGATGCGTACTCGATGGGTTTGGATGGGATATCTCTCCATTGCGTAGCTTCTTTGTTGATGAAGCTGAGATCACCGTCCTTGTCGGTCATTTTAATACTTGTGCATGCTGAACTCATTTTTATCCTTCAGTATTGTATTGAATGTATAACTTTCTTTGTTCATTTTTTTTCTTTGTCGATGCAACAAAGAAAAAAGAACGAACCAAAAAAAAGAAAATGCAAGCGACAGTAGGTGCTTGCAAATGGCAACTGCTATCTTTTTTAAATAGGAAAACATGCATAAAATATATTTTATTGTGTAAATAAAAGATCATACCGTTAACTCTTCTCTGGGAGATAAATCCACCCTATGCTTATGGTTTGTAAGCGTTTGCTTGTACTGCTCAAGTGTATAGGCAAACGTCTTCACCCGTATTTTGATTGATCCACCCGGTTTGTTCGCATCGATGTCATGCAGTGTCAAATGCGGTGTACGGCTTGCACCCAGTATTTTGTCGATAATGGCATAGGTTGGTGCATCATGGCCGCATTTGAAGGAGCTGAGGTCAAGTACAGCTACATTGGGATGACGTGCGGCAAATTTGGCCGCCCAGACCTTTTGGGCGGAGTTAGTTGAGAAGTTCTCTGCCCAGACATCACGAATGTCGTAAGGGGATTCAATGACCCCCTCTTTGACATCTTCTCCAAAGTAACGCATAAGATATGCCTCGTCCTTAGGGATGGCACGCATGGAGAGTGTCTTAAAGCCCAAAGACTGGAACTCGTCAAGTACTTCATGGTTGAGTCCAGGGTCAGAGTGGTAGGGACGCCCCAGCAGCAGGATGACGATCTCATTTTTCTCTTCAGCTTCATCGAGGAGTGCCCGGCCTTCAGCCATGATCTCTTTATCGTTTTGAGCGAGCGCTTTCCATGCCTGTTCTACTGCCCAGTTATTCTCGTCTTCAGTAATATGCAGTTTGCTTCCCCAGGTAGCAAAAAGTTGCTTTTTCAACAGATCACCATTGTCAAAATCAAGTGCATCATCGACATACACTATGCCTTTTTCTGTAAAGAGATCTTTCTCCTTGGTAAAAGCAGAATAGACCACTTTAGGAGTGCCGGAGACGATGGGGCAGGAGGTTTGCCCCATTGTGTGTTTGACATAGCCGGGAAGCTCTGTCACCGCAGGGAACCAGAGGTAGTCAAAGGCTTTTTTTGCAAACTTTTTTGAGTACATCAGTGAATAGACATGAGACTGAGCTACTTTAGCAGGATAACAGGAATCCACAGAACCGTATTTAGCCCCTTCCAGATACATATCTTCGTTAGAGAAACCGGAAAACTGGATATTCAGGGAATCGATATCGAGTGCTTCAAGATAGGTACGTATAAACGGTGCCAAAGAGTAGATGTTGAGTACTTTTGGAATGGCGATCCTGAGGGTTTGTCTGTACTCTGCATCTTTTTGGGAGCTTGTTTGGAATGCCCTTTGTACCTTGCGTCTCAGTGTCGGTCCCCAGCCGCCTAAAGTAACCTTGATCTGCTGTTCTTTGATGCGCATATCGGCAGTAGGTTTTGGCTCTATGGCGTAGAGTGGAGCAAAGAGTTTGGTGGATTCTTTTTTTACTAGGTTTGGTACGCTCTGTTGTAAAGATTTTCTGCTGCTTTTAAGTGCTTTGAAGGCTTCTGAAGATTCAACCGTACCGTCTTCACATGAAAACCCTGCGATGTAACGGACTGTGTCCGAAGAGGGTGTCTGCGTATCAATGAAGGTGCGAGAACAGTTGATCGTGCAGAAGTGACAGCGCGTACTCTCATCGGTTTTGGAGGTGTAGGTCATTTGCAGTGCTTCTTCCAGACCGACAAAAGTCGCATAGCCTTTTTGTGCCACTACATCTTTGGCTTCCAAGGCTGCACCGTAGGCACCGGCTTCTCCCGGATGGGGGTGTACGTCTATTCTGGCATCCGGTACCTTCTCTTTGATGTAGTCCACCTGTGCTTTAAGTGCCGCCTGATTGTACTGGGTTCCCCCCTGCAGAACAAAATGGTCTCCAAAGGCTGCAAGATTCGGAGCCTGCACCACATACTGCCAGACATTTTTAGGCAAGACCTTTGAAATACCGGCAAAAAGTTCTTCTTTGGTATAGCCCTCTTTTTGGAAGTTTACCCTGTCAGTATCTAAAAATACGGCACAGCCATAGTTAAATTTTGGAGCCTTTTTGGCTGAAAAGGCGACATCGGCGAAGCCTTCTATAGGTACACCGAACTGTTTTGCCATGCTTTGAAGCAGCATACCGTTCCCTGCGGAACACTGGTTGGATAGACGGAAATTCTTCATCATGCCGTTCTCCAGAAAAAGCACTTTGATGTCCTGTCCTCCAATATCACAGATGACATTAATGCTCTTTCCAAATGCTTTTTGGGCACTTTTCATGTGGGCAATGGTCTCGATAATGTTCGCATCCGCTTTCAGTGCTCCTCCCAGCACATCAGCAGCATAACCTGTTACTCCCAAGCCTTTAATATCATAAAAATTGTTCGGGTCCTGTTGTTTTATCTTTTCAAGTAACTCAAGGGTGTCTTCTATGGGGTTACCTTTGGATAGCTGATAGACTTTTAAGAGAAGCTCTCCCTTTTCATCACAGAGCACTGCTTTAGATGAGGTTGAGCCTCCGTCAATACCCAAAAAACAGGTTGTTCTTTCAGTGAGCAAAGGCGGTGTAAAAGGTTTGATGGTGTATGCATCCCTAAAGGCCTTTAGCTCTTCGGGAGTAGAGACCAGGGGGGTATCGTTATTGTCATTTTGCATGGTACCGCCGGTATCGACCAGTGTTTTGAGTTGGATAAGGCCTGAAAAAGTTTTTTCATGGTTGGACTCACCCTCTCCAAATATCACCGCCCCCAAAGCGGCATAATACTGTGCATTTTCAGGTACGATAATGAGTTCATCAAGCTTCTCTTTATCGTATGCAACATCTCTCTCGTCCCAAAGCTCAGAGATGCGCATACGCCAACACTCCTGTAGGAACGGCAGGTAGGTATTGGGACCTCCAAGTAAAAGCACTTTTGGCATCAGGGTATTACCGCGTGTCAGAACCGTGAGGTTTTGCATCACAATGGCATCTGCAAGGGAGTTCATGATCTCATTGGAGGGTACGGAAGTTTTGACCAGGTTAACGATGTCTGTTTCGGCAAAGACCCCGCATTTGGCTGCGACATGGTGGAGTTTGTCTGTTTGGAAAGCGAGTTTTTGTACATCATCACTCTCCATACCTACTTTCATGGTACATTTTTCTATGGTGGCACCTGTACCTGAGGCACATTTGTCGTTCATGGAGGTAAGTACGGTCTTCTTGCCGTCTTTCCCCTCTTTAAAGTGGATGATCTTTGCATCCTGTCCGCCAAGTTCCACGACTGCATTGACATCGGGGTGATGATGTTCTACTGCAAGTACTACGGCATTGACTTCCTGAACAAAACGTGCGTTGATGGTGGGAGCGATACGAGAGGCACCTGAACCGGTAATATAGACTTTGTCAATGGCATCATAAGCATTTTTATGGGTTTGGGAGAGTTCTTCGAGGAGGCGTAAAAGGGTAGGGGCCTGTTTGGTGTCGTGTGCAGTATAGGCTTTGGCAATGATATTGAAGTGCTCATCACACAGTACATACTTGACTGTCGTTGAACCTATGTCTATCCCAAGTGCATACTTCTCTATCACTCTTTTGGTCATATCAGCCCTTTGTTGCATCCTTTTGGGTATTTTTCAATGCCCATATTATCCATACTATACCAACTAAAACAAAAGGCATGCTTAACATCTGCCCCGTAGTAAAAGGAAGGGACGTCGTATAATCCGCCTGGCGTGTTTTTGTATATTCCAGCAAAAAACGGACAATGAACATATAGGTAAGAAAGATACCGGGAAGGATCCTGGTGGCAAATGCTGGTGTGACTTTACGATAGACAGCAACAAGCAGTAGCAGCAGTATCAAGTAGGAAAATGCTTCGTAAAGCTGCACGGGATGGCGTGGTACCATATCTACACGTGAGAAGATGATCGCCCAGGGTTTGTCGCTGGGCAGACCGAGTATCTCGGAATTAAAGAGATTACCGAACCGTACAAAAGCCGCAGTGAGTGCACCTGGTATGGCTACACGAGAGAGTAGCCACATATAGGATTCATTATATTTTTTTGCAAAAACATAGAGTGCTACCAGGACTCCCAGTAATCCGCCATGGCTTGCCAGACCGCCTTTCCACACTTTGAGTATCTCAAGAGGATGTGAGAGGTAAAAGTCCGGTTCGTAGGCAAAACAGTGCATGAGACGAGCACCTACGACCGCACCGACCATGATGTAAATAAGCAAGTTATCAAGGACGGCAGGGTCTTTACCTTCACGTTTATAGACCCATTGAAGTATCATCAGCCCAAGAAAAAAAGAACCTACAAAAAGAAGTCCGTACCAACGAAGCTGCAGGGGACCCAACTCTAAGATATTCGGGTTGACGTTCCATATAAAATGTTCCATTTAAATATGCCTTAATTATAATTGTTTGTATTATACTTTAAATTGTTTAATAGGGATTTTCAAAAGACAATAAACTTTCCGGATAAATCATTTGAATGAGCAGTATGATCGAGTCACATATTTGAGCAATTTCTTTTTAAGAACGGCTTTACATGGACTATGCAATAATAAAAAATATCAAATTAAAGGAGGATCTTCATGAAAACTTTTAAAACACTGGTTTGGGCCCCGCTTCTTCTTGCTTCACTTTTAACGGTTGCGAGTGCCGATGATGTCGTTGATACATTGAATGAAGTCATCAAATCTTATGAAAAGGGGGAGTATGGCGCTGCAGTGGAAGACCTGAATTATGTTTTGCAACTTATCCAGCAAAAAAAGAGTAAAGGGCTGGAAGCTTATCTTCCTGAAGCACTTGCAGGATGGAGTGCAGAAAAAGCACAATCGCAAACAGCCGGTTCAGCGATGTTCGGCGGAGGCATATCAACTTCCAGAAAATATAAAAAAGGTTCATCCTGGATCAAGATCGAGATCATTACAGATTCTCCGCTTATGCAGAGTATGATGGGTATATTTTCCAATCCGATGTTCGCCACAGCCGATGGTGGAAAGCTGGAACGTATCAATAGGGAAAAAGCGATCGTAAAATATAATGAAGAGGGACAAAATGGTGAGATCACCATTGTTGTAGCTAAGCGTTTTTTGGTCAAAATAGAAGGGCAAAAGGTCTCGCCTGATGAACTCAAAGCATATGCAAAAGCGATTGATTTCAAAAAGTTGAAAACTTTACCTTAGTTTTCAGATACTCATTTTAAAAGATCAAAGATTGATCTTTTCTTTTATCTCTTTGGCAATAGCAGAGATCCTGCTGATCTTCTGTGTATTGCTCAAACTCTCATCCAGCAACACTTTGACAAATGCAGAACCGACAATAACACCGTCAACGCCCTGAGCTTTCTTTTGGGCTGTATTCTGGTCCACCCCGAACCCTACATATACAGGTGTATCGGTGAATGTTTTGATATCGTTGACTATCTCCTTAAGGTCTTCGCTTTTACCTGCTCCCGTGATGCCGGCATACGCAACAAGATAGATGAATTTTTTCGCATCTTTAACGATCTGTTCTATACGTGCCTTGGAATCTGTAGGTGCAATGAAATCGATGAGGTCAAGCCCTGCTGCTTCTATGGCCGATTTATAGGGCTTGGCTTCTTCAAAAGGCAAGTCAGGAATGATAAAACCGTTCACGCCTGTTTTTATAGCTTCAGTAATGAACCTGTCTATACCTTTGTGGTAAAAAGGATTAAAGTATCCCATCCATAACGTATCTATCTGTGGAGCGATCTTTGCAGAGGCTTCAAAGAGATGATCAAGTTTAAACCCGTTTTGCAGTGCTTTGAGGTTGGCTGCTTCGATCACAGGACCGTCTGCAACAGGATCGGAGAAAGGCATACCGAGCTCTAAAGTATCTACGCCTGCTTCTGCCAAAGCGAGTGCAGCATCAACAGTGAAGTCTAAAGAGGGGAATCCCGTCGTAATGTATGCAACCAATTTTTTACGATTCGGCATTTAGTGCCTCCCTGTATTTTATTTTAATTATTATCAAATGAAACTCTTTTTGTATAATTTTCAACATTATATGATAAAATGAGTAAAAATATAGACGGGACGCTAAAGACAGATGAGTATTCATACCCCTAAGATAGAAAAAAAAGTGACTTTGACAACGATAGCAAAGATGAAAGGTGTAGAGCCCATTACAATGGTGACAGCGTATGATGCACTCTTTGCACAGCTTTTTGACGGTGAAGTAGAGATGATATTGGTAGGCGACAGCCTCAATATGAGTTTTCTTGGCAAAGAAGATACACTTTCAGCCACGATGGACCAGATGATCTACCATACTCAGGCCGTATGCAACGGAGCCAAGTTGCCGTTGATCGTACTGGATATGCCTTTTGGTACGTATACTTCGGCAGAAGTTGCGGTAAAAAATGCAACAAGGGCCTATCAGGAGACCGAAGCACAGGCGGTAAAGATAGAAGGAGGAAAGGAGCGGGCACACATTGTTGAAGCGCTTACCCAAAACTCCATTGCCGTCCTTGGACACATAGGACTGATGCCGCAGTTTCTAAGAAGTGATGGCGGATACAGGATAAGAGGGAAAGACCAGGCAGATATTGATACACTTGTGGAAGATGCCAAGGCACTTGAGGCTGCAGGTGTGTTCGCTATTGTTGTAGAAGGTGTCAAGAGTGAAGCAGCAGAGGCTGTTACCAAAGCAGTTTCTGTCCCTACTATCGGTATTGGTGCGGGGAATACCACAGATGGACAGGTGCTTGTCTGGTCTGATATGTTCGGTTTCTTTGAAGCGTTTAAACCAAAATTCGTCAAGCAGTACTGTAATGGTGCAAAAGAGGTCAGAGAGGGACTTGAAGCCTATAGAAACGAAGTGAAAAGCAGAGAGTTCCCTAGTGAGGAGTACACGTATTAATGGAGCGGATGGTCGAAATAGAACGTTTTGATGAAGAGACTTCCTATGAAGCCACACTTCGCCCTAGTTCATGGGATGAGTATATAGGCCAGGAGAAGATCAAAAAAAATCTCAAAGTATTTATAGAAGCGAGTAAAAAAAGAGAAGAGGCACTGGACCATATTCTTTTTTTCGGTCCTCCCGGCTTGGGTAAAACGACACTGGCGAACATTATTGCATCGGAGATGAATACAAATATCAAAACCACAGCGGCCCCGATGATAGAAAAAGCAGGGGACCTGGCTGCACTGCTTACGAATATTGAAGAGGGCGATATACTCTTCATCGATGAGATCCATCGCATGAGTCCTGCGATAGAAGAGATACTCTATCCGGCAATGGAGGATTTTCGTTTAGATATCATCATCGGTTCGGGTCCGGCAGCACAAACCGTGAAGATCGATCTGCCGCGTTTTACCCTGATCGGTGCAACGACACGGGCAGGGATGCTTTCAAATCCGTTGAGAGAGCGTTTTGGAATGCACTTTAGAATGCAGTTCTATACACCTGAAGAGTTGGCGAAGATCGTTGCGCAGGCTGCCCATAAGCTTGAAAAACCTTCTCAGGAAAAAGCCTCTGTGGAGATAGCCAGAAGAAGCAGGGGAACGCCGCGTATTGCACTTCGTTTGCTCAAAAGGGTAAGAGATTTTTCTGAAGTAGCCAATGAGGAAGTAGTGACATTGGAGCGTGCCAGGTATGCATTGGATGAACTTGGGGTGAACTCTCTTGGATTTGATGAACAGGATATACAACTCTTGGAACTCCTGGTGTCTGCGAAAAATAAACCGATGGGGCTCAGTACGATAGGTGCAGCATTGAGTGAAGATGAAGGAACCATAGAAGATGTTCTGGAACCCTACCTTATAGCCAATGGCTACATAGAAAGAACGGCACGCGGACGTATAGCCACACAAAAATCATATGAACATTTTAATCTTGGCGGTAAGCAGGGATTATTTGATGAATAAAACAACACTGCTGGTGACAGCACTTTTTGTATTGGGGATTATGGGTGCTTATTCTGTATATAAGCCATTTATCCTTTCGATAACAGTCGCGATATTGCTTACCATGGCAACATTCAACCTGACCAAAAAACTCGCTGCTTTTACAAATTCATCGAAAATGAGTGCTTCAATCTCCACACTGTTGTTAAGTCTGTTGCTTTTTGCACCTATCGTTTATTTGGCAACGGCGGGAGTAAGTTATATCAGTGAGCTTGACAGAGGAGGGATCAAAGATACGATCGGTGTGGTAAAAGTGTATATAGATGAGATACCTTATCTCAAAGAGCTTAGCCATCAATATCTTTCTGATGAAAAGATCACAAGCTATATTAGGGAATCTACTTCTTATATGACCGCACTAAGCAGTGTAGGGTTTGGTTTTATGAAGAATATGTTTTTTGTCGTGGTTTTCTACTTCTTTATTAACTATTACGGAAATCGTTTTTTTGACACTATTCTGGAACTTTTACCGACAACCCCTGCCAAAGGTGAAAAAATGATGCAGGAAGTCTCTGCTACGATGGAAGTGGTATTTTATTCTATTATCGTCACTGCGATCTTTGAAGGATTCCTGTTTGGCATTATCGTGAGTTATTTTGGATTTAACGGACTTCTTTTTGGTGTGATCTATGGGTTTGCTTCACTGATCCCTATTGTAGGCGGTATCATTGTTTGGGCACCGGTCTCGCTTTATGCCTGGACCAAAATAGACTCTCAAACTGCGATCATTATTGCGTCATATTCTGTGATCATGATCTCTATCATTGCAGATACTTTTGTCAAGCCGATGATCATCAAGGTCATTAAGGAGGATTTCCTTAAAAGTACGATGCAGATCAATCCCATTGTCATATTTTTCTCTATCCTGGCAGGGATGAGTACCTATGGTTTCTGGGGAATGATCCTGGGGCCGGCAGTTACTTCATTTGTGATCGCGATCACAAAGGTCTATCTGGATTATTCGGAGAAGTAGTTAGGGTAACTCCATGGGGAGGGAGGTATCCTTAAACAACCATTAACATTATTTGTTTAAAATATACCAATCAGTTCAACTAAAGGATTTAAGATCATAAAAATACTCATTATAGAAGATGACCCGGAATTGGCACTTATCTTGACCAATTATCTTACAAAGTATGATATGGAAGTGATAGGTGCTGAGGATCCGTATATTGGGCTCTCTTTGCTCACGCAACATGATTTTGACCTGATCATTCTGGATCTGACTTTGCCGGGAATGGATGGATTGGAAGTGATCCCGAAGATCAGAGAGATAACAAGTATTCCCATTATTATTTCGTCTGCTCGGGATGATATTACCGATAAAGTCATAGGCCTTGAACGCGGAGCAGATGATTATATGCCCAAGCCCTATGATCCAAGAGAGTTGGTCACACGGATCAAAACGATATTGCGGCGTACGCACAGTGTAGAAGAGAAGCCTAAAGCAAAAGAGGAGCTTTTTGTCGCAGACCCAAATGCACGTTCCATTCGTTTTAAGGGCGAATTCCTGGATCTGACAGCTGCGGAGTATGATATTCTCTCTATGCTTATTCAGCATAAGAACGGTTCGGTTTCAAGGGAGCAGCTGCTTTACGAGAGTGAACATATTGATGATGACAGCTCCATTAAAAATATTGATGTGATCATTTCACGTATACGACAGAAGATCGCAAAAATTGATCCTGACCACAGCTACATCAAGCCTATTCGCGGTGTAGGGTACCTTTTAACCGATAGAGTATAGATGCGAAATTTATCTGTTACAACGTTTATACATATTCTTTTTTCTGTAGCGATCGCAATTTTGATTGCCACATTCCTTCTTTTTCTTTCATGGGATAAAGATAGGCGCAAGATAGACGAATTCAAACGCTATCAATTGATCTCTATTACTTTTCTTTCCAACTTGCAATTGAACCCTGACAGAGATGATCTTAAAAAACTCTATAAGGATCTGCATGTCAAACCTGTCCCGAGAAAGAAAGTCAAAGAGATCAGAAAGAAGATCGAGAAAAAAGGTAAAACCGTATTTAGCGGAGGATCGAGCGTAGGACAGGTAAGAGTGTTTGATATTGATGGTAAGCATTATATTTATGTTCAGCATATGTCCTATAATCTCATGCTTAAAGAAGACAGGCCTAAAAACTACTTTTTCGAGATAGCGGTAGCTTCCGGGGTATTCCTTATCGGACTGCTGCTTTTACTTTATCTGGCGGTATTGAAAAAGCTCTATCCGCTGAAGAAACTGCATAGACAGATACAGCGATTTGCTCAGGGCGACATGAATACGCGTATCACCTATGAGCATGATGACGAGATCGGTAAAATTGCAAAGAGTTTTGATGATGCGATCGTACATATCAATGAGCTCAGTACCTCGAAGAACCTCTTTATGCGCAACATGATGCATGAATTAAAAACGCCTATTACCAAAGGGCGTATCGTTGCTGAAATGCTCGAAGATGAAGGTACGAAAAAGGTACTTGTGCGTGCATTTGAACGCATGAATGAGCTTATTTCCGAACTAGCCGAGATCGAGAGGGTGACCACTCAAAGTTTTGAGCCAGATTTTGAATATGTAATGTTGAGTGAGATCCTTGGTGATGCACAGGAGCTTCTTATGACACATAGCAACTGTGTAAAGGTAGAAATAAAAGATATTGCTTTGACAACAGATAAGAAGTTGATGACACTTGTGTTGAAAAACTTGATAGATAACGGCATGAAGTATGGCAAAGATAAATGTGCAATGATCCAAACCAATCACGGTATGATAGAGGTCATTTCCCGGGGGGATGCTTTGGAGCATCCTCTTAATTATTATACGGAGCCATTCTCTCAGGCAGAAAAGCGAAGTTCAGGTTTTGGTCTGGGGCTTTATATCGTAGATAGCATTTTGCATAAATTGGGATACAGATTGGGATATAAGCATGAAGAGGGTAAAAATATTTTTATACTTGTACCCAATAATGAGAAACTAAAAATCGCCCGAACGAAGTGACATGTTCATCACTCGTTTTTTAATGCTTCCGCGATCAACTCAAGCGGATTTTTAAAGATCGTTTCTACTTCTGCATTGTTCATGGACTCGCTGATCTGGACCCGACAGGCAGAACATTCAGCACTCACATAGTGAGCTTTTGTCTCTTTGATCATGGCTGCCTTGGGTTTCCCTGCAGCTTCGGCAAAGTGGAATTTTTCAGTCTGCATCGTCACACCGCCAAAACCGCAGCAACGGTTGGGATCACTCATTTCTACCATGGGATAGTTTGGAGCAAGCAGATTACGCGGTTCTTCATAAATACCTTGTACTTTCCTTGCATGACACGGATCGTGGTAGGTAACTGTTTCATCAAATTTATTACCTTTGCTCTCAAGTATTTCTTTAAGGTCGGTATTGTCATGCAGCCATGCAGTGGCCATGTGTATCTTTTCGGCTACTTTTTTGGCACGTGCTTCCCACTCTGGCATATCGTGGTTCTTAAAGAATACCTGCCAGTCATGTTTGACCATGGCTGAACAGGTTGCTTCAGGGATGAGCATTGCGTCACACTCATCCATAAAGCTTTCAAAGTATTCTATATTTTTCTTAGTCATATATTCCACAGAGTTCATGTCACCGGTAAAATAGGCAGGGGCACCGCAGCAGAGCTGATCTTTAGGGATGAATACATCAATATTGAGAATCTCGAGTATCTCTACAAGACTCTTCCCTATACCTTCATAGTTGTAGTTCCCCAAACAACCGATGAAGATGGCAACACGAAGGTTTTTTTTCTCTTGGTCGGGCGCGGGTATTTCTTCGGGGTAGCTGTTAAGAAAGCTGGTTTTCATCATCGAAGGAATAAGTCTTCCCTTCTTCATCATAGGAAGTGAAAATCTTGAGAAGAGTCCTCTGCCTTTTTCATCTTGTGCTAAAGCACAGGTTTTGAACATGAAACCGAATTTCATGACAAAGTCCATGATCTTGCGGTGGCGAAGCAGGAAGAAGAAGCCTCTTTTGAACCATGCTATACCGTATTTGTCGGCAATGTCTGCACGAACTTCTTCTATGACCATATCTGTTGCAAGTGAGTTCGGGCAGACATCCACACAGTTGGTACATAGAAAACAGCTCTCAAAGATGTTCTTGGCATTTTTGTCTAACTCGAGATCACCACGCTTATAGGCACCCAAAAGGTCGATGAAACCGCGGGGAGAAGTAGTTTCATCAGGGTTTATCTGGTGGATCGTACAGACAGGGATACATTTACCGCACTTGATACAGTCGTCACTTGTTGCTGTGAAGTTGAAAATGTCTTCTGGATGTTTCAAGTTCGTTTCCTTATCACCCGTTTATAATTAAAGGTGGGCAATTGCCCACCCTACGGGGTTCTATTATTTTGTAGGGTGGGCAATTGCCCACCATTTGGCTATACAGTCTTCGAAAAACTCTTCTTATTCCCGCCATACTGATGCATATAGGCATCAAACGGCATAGCGATGTTACGAATGAGCAGGGTTCCTGTCGGGCTTACGGAGATTTTATCTTCTGTAAGTGTCACAAGATCGGCCTCTACGAATTCTTGTAATTCCTCCAGTGCATCGGCAAAATAGCTTTTAAAGTCTATATTATGTTCTTTTTCTACTCTTTTGATGTCTATGGAGAAATTTGCCATGAGTTCCATAATGACGGCTTTGCGAATATAGTCATCTTCAGAGAGCTCTACACCTTTCTCAAACGGAAGTCTGTCTGCATCTATTGCTTCCTCATAGACTTTCATATCTTTGGTGTTCTGTGCATAATAACGGTTTCCTTCACCGATACTTGTTAGGCCGATACCGATGAGGTTCGCACCGCCTTTGGTGGTGTAACCCTGGAAATTTCTATGCAGTTCACCTTTTGCTATGGCAGCAAAGAGCTCATCTTCAGGCTTTGCAAAGTGATCCATACCTACCATTTTATACCCGTTGCTTTCAAAAAAGTCAATAGTGTACTGGAATATCTTAAGTTTCACATCCGGGGACGGCAATGTTGTTTCATCAAATTTACGCATGGTTTTCTTCAGCCAGGGTACATGGGCATAGTTAAATACTGCCAGCCTGTCCGGACCAAGGGTAAATGCTTTTTGAAGCGTTTCTTTAAAACTTTCAAAAGTCTGGTAGGGCAGACCGTAAATAAGGTCAATGTTAATAGAGTTTATACCATATTTTCGGGCAAGGTCAACGGCTGCTTGGGTCAGCTCATACGGTTGGATACGGTGGATCTCCTGTTGTACTCTGGGGTCAAAGTCCTGTACACCGAAACTGATACGGTTAAAACCATGCTTCTTAAAGACTTTCATTTGATCTTCGTTGAAGAAGCGGGGGTCTATTTCACAGCTGATCTCTGCATCTGCACTCCAGTTCGGGAATTTTGACTTAACATAAGTGACAATCTCATCAAGCTCAAAAGCTTTGTAGAAGGTAGGTGTTCCTCCGCCAAAGTGGAACTGTATCACTTCACGGTCGGTATCAAGATGTTTCGCCAGTATATCTATCTCTTTTTTCAGGTATTCAATGTATTGGCTGAGTTTTTCCTCTTTTGAAGTAAAGACCACGTTGCATCCGCAAAAGTAGCAGGCCGACCTGCAAAATGGCAAATGAATGTAGAGTGAAAGTTTCTCTGTACCATTTTCAAGATATTTGATGTAGTCCTCATATTTGAAGTCATCTTTAAACTCTAGAGCAGTGGGATAACTGGTGTATCTTGGTCCGGGTTTGGAGTATTTGCTGAATTTTTCTAGATCTATTTGGCTCATTGTTTTCCTTCAGAAAAAGCGTTCAGCGTTCAGCGTTCAGTGTTCAGAGGTTTTTCTCTTTTTCACATTGCTTCACGTTTGTGACGCATTAATATTATTTTTATTTATTAAAATCCTTAACGCTTAGCGCTGAACGCTGAACGCTTGGTTTGATCAGCGGTGCTGATCTAACCACACCATGATCCCCTTTTGGGCATGAAGTCTGTTTTCTGCTTCGGTAAAAATGACATCGGCATGCTTTTCAAATGTCTCTTCGCTGACTTCGTAGCCTCTGTAGGCCGGGAGGCAGTGCAGGAAGATGGCATCTTCTTTTGCGAGCGACATCATGGCTTCATCTACCATGTACCCTTCAAAGGCTTTAAGGCGTACCTCTTTTTCATCTTCCTGTCCCATGGAGACCCATGTATCGGTTGTAACAACATCACATCCTTTGACAGCCTCTTTAGGGTCATTGCCAAAAGTGATCTTGGCACCACTCTCTTTGGCGAACACTAAAGCATCTTCTACAACAGTTGCATCGCACTCATACCCTTTGGGTGTGGCAACTCTGAGTTCAAAGCCCAGCTTGGCTGCAAGCATGAGCCATGAATGGGTCATATTGTTTCCGTCACCCACATAGGCAACTACAGGGTTTTTGTCTTTTTCAAATTCTATCATGGTCAGGTAGTCGGTCATAAGCTGTACCGGATGATAAGAGTCGGTGAGGCCATTAACGACCGGTACTTTGGAATAGTGGGCAAACTCTTCAAGTTTACTCTGCTCAAATGTGCGTATCATGACCATGTCAACCATCCGGCTGATGACCCTGGATGTATCTTTCATGGGTTCGCCGCGTCCCAGCTGAATGTCATTTGATGACAGGAACAGGCCTATGCCGCCAAGCTGGTAAATGCCTGTCTCAAAGCTTACCCGCGTACGTGTAGAACTCTTCTCAAATATCATACCCAGCGTCTGATGTTCCATGTACGGTACAAACTTACGCTGTTTGGTCTGTGCTTTGATCTTCTGTGCCAAAGCGATCATCTCAAATATCTCGTCTTTTGTGAAATCTTTGAGTGTTAAAAAGTGTCTCATAGGACTATCCTCTTACCTATCATAGCATGATAGTAAAATTTAAAAGAAATTATTTTACCATAATATGCTTGAAGAGCTTATAAAGCAGGCCTCTTGACCTTTTTGCCCAATTCTTTGGCAATGGCATAGGCTACAAGATGTGCAATCTTTTTAAGGCGTGGTTTGAGCCATTTGGTCTGCTTGTCACAGGTGATCTCTCCGAGTTCAAGAAGAAGAAATTTTTCTGCTCGTATCCAACGGTAGGCGTAGTAGTTCTTGAGGTTGTCTGTAAAGTTGTCTTCGTGCCATTTGAAAGGGAAATAGTCTTTGTAGAGTGCTTTCCATCGTTGGGCAAAAGCCTTGGAATCATCAGAAGGATAACCGATGCTTGCCCCTGAATTACACGGAGTCGTTGCTCTGTCAAAGTGTATGGCAACAACTATTTTGGCTCTGGTGAAATGCACACGTGCAGGCATACGCTTGACATCAATCTTCCAGGAACGTAACTTCTTTACCACTTCATCTGCCACAAGGATGTTCCAATCTTCTTCTCTGTACAGTTTACACTCTGCACCGGTATTCCCACAAGTTCTACCCTCATGCCCTGCCTGAATGACCACAGAAACAGGTTTTGTCATGCTCCAGTAGAGGATGAATGCCATGAGCAGGAGGATGAGAAGGGCAAAAAAGGTTGCGGGTTTGTTTTTGATGTTCATGGATGGAATTATAGCTAAAGTGTTTGACATATTGATTTTAATGTAGTATTATACATATAATTAAACATAAAATAATAAGGATATTAAAATGATAGCCTATACAAGAGATGAAATAATTTCTGCAACGGATTTGGCTCGCAATGTATCGGGTACTCTCAGTAAGATTACTAAAAATCTAAAAGATAAAATAGCTATATCTAAAAACAATAAGCTTGAAGCAGTCATCATAGACATTGAAGAATATGAGAGACTGAAAGAAGCATATGAGCTTATAGAACATATGGAGATAGCCAAAATAGTGGAAGAAAGACGTCAAACACCTAAGAGTGAGTATATTTCGCTGGAGGAGTCTGCAAAAAAGTTTGGTATTGATTTAGATGAACTATGAGGTAATATTGCATCCTGAGGTGATTAAAAGAGATTTTAGAGAACTTTCTAAAACACAACTGATGTTGGTCTATAAGCAGTTTAAAAAGCTCCAAACTTCACCAGAATTAGGTCAATTACTTGGCAATAAAAATGGCTACAACTTAACGGGATGTAGAAAAATGTATGTGGATAAAAAGAAAGTGCGTATTGTCTATACGATTTTAGAAGAGATTATTACTGTTGAGGTGATAGCTGTAGGGAAGAGGGATGATATGGCTGTTTATGCGAAAGCTGGGGAGAGGAGAGGATAAGCAATTTGGAACAATTTGAACAAGAAAAAAGAATACTAGAATTTGAAGCTTATATGGAAAGCAAACTAACATCTATAGAAGAGTTATCCTCTGAAGATAATGAAGTACTATTCAAAAAAATTATTTATTTTTCATTTTTAGAATCGTTAGCAAAAGCAGCATATCCTAAAGATAGTGTAAAACAAAGATTTATAAAATTTTTAAGTGAATTTTCAAAATGGCAAGAGGGAAATTGCTATTGCCCCATACATATTCAAAAACAAAATTTAGTATCATCGGACATATTAGACGCTTGTAGTTTGAGTATACAAGGTATATATAATGAAGGTAATCGGAACTATGCTACCATAGAAAAATTTGCTCTGAATAATTCAAATTTTTCTCAAAATCAAGATCAATGTAAATTTAGCTATTTGCTTTATCATTCAAGAAATGCATTGGTTCATCAGTTTCAATCTTCAAATGAATGGACTGAATCAATTGAAAGAAGAGGAGTTAACTCACCATTTTATGAGGTGATTGAAAGGGGTGAAGAGATATTTCTTAATCCTACAAATTATCATATGGAGATTATTTTTCCAAATGTTTTCTTAAAAAAATTAGCAAAAGATGGATTATCCAATTTTATTAAGTATTGTAGAAAAGAAGGAATAAACCCCTTTCTTCGATACTATTCTGAGAGAAAAATATATGAGAAAGAAATAATCTAAAGTAGAAATATTTACTTTTGTAAAATCTCCGCCGCTTCCTTGGCATGATACGTAATGATAATATCTGCCCCCGCACGTTTAAATCCTAGCAGTGTTTCCATCATGACTTTGTCATAGTCTATGACACCTGCTTTTGCAGCCATTTTAAGCATGGAGTATTCTCCGCTTACATTGTAAACTGCCAGTGGCAGGGTGGTATTATTCTTTACATCTCTAATAATATCCATGTAAGCCAGAGCAGGTTTTACCATGAGGATGTCTGCACCTTCATGTTCATCGGCTACACTCTCGGCAATGGCTTCGTTTCTGTTTGCCGGGTTCATCTGGTAGCTTCTTCTGTCTCCGAAGCTTGGGCTACTCTCTGCTACATCACGGAATGGTCCGTAGTAGGCTGAGGCGAATTTAGTAGAATAGCTCATGACCGGCAGGTTCTCAAAGCCTGCTGCGTCGAGTCCACCTCTGATGGCTTGGATCATGCCGTCCATCATACCACTAGGGGCGATCATATCTACCCCTGCCTTAGCGTGGACAATTGCCTGTTTTGCCAAGTTATCAAGAGTAATATCATTGTCAACCGTTTTGAGTACAGGGTCGAGTACACCGCAGTGTCCATGGTCTGTGTATTCACAAAAACAGAGGTCAGTGACAACGAACATGTCAGGGTGTGCAGATTTGACAGCTCTTACAGTTTCAGCGATGATCCCGTGTTCACACATCGCGTCAGAGCCTACAGAGTCTTTGACATCCGGGATACCAAAAAGGATGATGGAACGGATGCCAAGTTTTTTAAGCACATCACACTCTTTGACGATCTCATCGATACTCATTTGGTACACACCCGGCATGGAAGCCACTTCATCTTTGATGCCTTCACCGCTTCTTGCAAAGAGAGGATAGATGAAATTATTCACACTCAAATAGGTTTCCTGAAGCAGGTCACGCAACACAGGGTTGATTCTTTTTCTTCTAAATCTAGCAAACATACACAGCCTTAAATAAATAGTTTTTAACATTTTAGCCAAAAATTCCTAATTCCTAATTCCTAATTTCTAATTCTTACTGTATAATCTCGGCATGAATAACATAGAAATATCACAGATTGCTACTTTACCGACCAAACACGGTACTTTTAAAATACAAGCATTCAAAGAGCAACAGAGCCAAAAAGAGCATTTGGCCATCTTTAGCGAAAATCTGCATACACTTAAAGCCCCCATTGTGCGTGTACACTCTGAGTGTCTTACCGGTGATGCTATAGGCTCGGTCAAATGTGACTGTGGAGAACAATTGGATTTTGCGCTGGATCTTATAGCCAAAGAGGGCGGATTGGTGATCTACCATAGACAAGAGGGAAGAAACATTGGCCTGCTCAATAAAGTCAATGCCTATGCCCTGCAGGATAAAGGGCTTGATACCGTAGCAGCAAACCATCAGCTTGGATTTAAAGCAGATGAGCGTACCTATGAAATAGTAGAGTTTATTCTGCATTATTTAAAGGTCAAAAAGTTGAAACTACTTACAAATAACCCTGCAAAAATAGAAAGTTTGTCAGATATAGAGATCGTAGAACGGTTACCTATACAGATAGCTCCCAATCCTCATAATGAAGCGTATCTGAAAGTAAAGAAAGAACAACTGGGTCATTTGCTTTAGTGAGGAGTGAGGAGTGAGGAGTGAGGAATTAAAAACACGTCTACTAAAAGAGGAGATAGTACTTGATGAGGTGACAGTTTTAAAACTGGAGCGTTTTGCTGCACTTTTGCATGAGTGGAACGGGATACACAATCTTACCGGGGCAAAAAATATAGATGCGATCTATGATAATATCATCGATTCACTCTACCCTTTGACGTTTATAGAAAAACCAAGGACATTGTTGGATGTAGGTACGGGAGCCGGGTTTCCTGGGCTTGTACTTGCCATTGCTTTGCCCCAGACTCAAGTGGTACTGGCAGAACCTCTGAAAAAACGTGTCTCATTTTTAAAATACGCAGCCATAGACCTGGAACTCTCCAATGTAACAGTAGAGGCTAAAAGGGTAGAGAAAGTAGTGCATGAACCTTTTGAACTCATCTCTTCGCGTGCGGTGACCAATACCAGGCTGCTGCTGGATCTGGCGGAGAATATCTCCAATGAAAAAACAGCCTATCTTTTTTATAAAGGATCACGTGTTTTTGATGAAGTAGCCGACGTGCAACATCAGTTAGATTATGATATAGTACAGAAAAGTCAACGAAATTATTTATATATTAAAGGTAAGGTATGATCTTAAAGCTTATTATTTTTGCTTTTGTGGGATTGATGATCTACAAGTTTTTTGGTGGAAAACTGCCAACCATCGGTAAAAGTTCCGAAGAGAAAAAATTAGATGAAGATACGCTGGTAGAGTGTGAAAAATGCGGAACCTATGTGACCGTTAAAGAGAGTATTATGAAGCATGGAAAGTATTACTGTTCCAAAGAGTGTTTGGATTAAAAGTGAATAAGGAGTAAGTATGATAATCATCGGCCATCCGTGGATTGAGAGTCCCAAGTTCTGCAAGGTATTTTCTCTGGAAGATATTAAGAAAAGTAAAACAGGGAGTATTGTACTGCTTGAACCGTTAGTGGATTCGCATGATCTTGCCAAATATTGTAAAGAAAACGAGATCCCTTTTGCCGCAACAGTCAATACACTGCAAGAAGCGGTCTTTTCTAATGCTTTAGGTGCATCTTACATGGTATGTGAAGAGGATGATGCTTTGATCATCCAGCCTATTGCTCAGGAGTATCTGTTCGATACACGTATATTGGCTCTGATCCACGAAGAAAAAGAGATAGCAAAGATCGCACGTTCCGGCATAGACGGGGTGATCTTTCCTGAGGCGATCTGTTAAACTTTCATGCTGGATGAATTTCAAAGATATAAGGTTACTTACAGCCTTATAGGACTTAATCTTTTTGTCTATCTTCTTTCCTCTTTTTTAAGCCGCGATATGATAGATATGGACATGCGTGTACTTGTAGATATGGGTGCATTGTACGGTCCATTGACTGTATTAAAAGGCGAATGGTGGAGACTCCTCACTGCCATGTTCCTGCATGGAGGTATGACACATATACTGATGAATATGGTATCACTTTACATCATTGGGCGGGGTGTTGAGATGTATTTTGATATGAAATCCTATTTAAGTATCTATCTTTTTTCCGGTCTGCTTGGCGGTGTGATATCACTTTACATGCATCCTGTCAGTGTAGGCATTGGTGCTTCAGGAGCCATTTTTGGTGTGTTTGGTGCTTTGGCAGGATTTTTTCTGGCGCACAGGGAGAGAATAGGCGAACATACCAAAGTCTTTATGAAAGAGTTTACCATTATCATAGGAATCAACCTTGTCATAGGCTTATCCATTGAATCAGTGGATGTAAGTGCCCATATTGGAGGTCTTTTCATTGGCTTCATAGGTGGATTCATCCTCTCCAAAGATCCAAAATGGGTTTGGACATACAGCGTTGCAATGGTACTTCTTATATTTATAATGATGAGTTATCTACCTGGTCAGTATGCGCAGAAACTATTTTAAACTTTTATTTCTCTTATTCTCTTTTGCAGGTTGTGCAGTGAGCACTCCGCCTATTCCTCAAAACAGGGTAGCACAACTGTCTAAAATGCTACAATCCTTAGACAGCACTATTCCTTCCAAAGAAGCAATGCAGCTTTCACGCGATATTTTTAAGGAAACTGCCAAACTCACAAAGGAGTTCAAGCTGACTTCCCCTCCATGGTTCCATAATTTTTTGGTCAATATGGGGTTGAGAGAAAAAGGGCTTTGTTACCACTGGAGTGATGCCCTCTACAGATACTTTTTAGACAAAAAGTATCCTTCTTTTGAGTTTCATTTGGCCGGCGCGAATATTGGAGAGTATTTTTTTGAGCACAATGTTCTGGTGATTGTAAGTAAAAACGGAAAGTTTGAAGAGGGGATAGTGATAGATCCCTGGAGAAACTCCGGAAAACTCTATTTTTCTAAATTAAAAGAAGATAAGAAATATGAATGGAAACACAGGCACAATAGGGAGTCATGTCAAAACGGCAAATAGATCTTGTCTGTCAACTCTGCATATTCACTTTTTGCATCTGAGTCAATAGTAATACCTCCGCCGCTTTTGTAGATAAGTGTATTGTTTTCTTTTTCAATGAATCGGATCATGACGCCTGAACGCAGGTCTTTTCCGTCAAATACTCCAAAGATCCCGGTGTAGAACCCTCTATCGTAGTTTTCCACGTTTTTAATGATGTTAACTGTACTTTTTTTAGGTGTTCCTGTAATGGAACCTGCAGGAGTAAGCTGATCAAGCAGTGTTCCAATACTATCTTTCCAGTTTTTATTCAGTTTTGCAGTAATTTTGGAACTTACCTGAAACAACGCTTTGTTGCCTGCTTTGATCTTGTCAACATAACGGAACTTTTCCACTTTGACTTCATTGCCTATGATACCAAGGTCATTACGCATAAGATCAACGATCATCACATGCTCTGCCATCTCTTTTTCATTGCCAAGAATGCTTTCCTTTGCATTGGGCAGGCTTGCATCGATCGTTCCTTTCATGGGATAGGTGGCTATGGTATTATCTTTAATCTCTATAAAACGTTCCGGAGAAAAACAGATGAATTCACCTTTAAAATAGAGTTTGAATTTGGCTCTTGCATAAGTAAATATCTCTTCAAGGCTGAAGCTGCTCTCTACAGGGGTTTTGAATGTGAGGTTCAGCAGATAGGTATTGCCTGAGCGTATCTCTTCGAGGATCTGTTCCATAGCTTTTTTGTAAGTAGAAAAATCAATGGGATGTTTCGAGAAAGTAAAGGCTTTTTCCCTTTTTTGGACAGGGTAGTTACGCCAGTCCTCCAGTTTGTAAAATATGTTGTCATCCAGACTGTCTAATGGTTGTGCAAAGATCTTGGTTTTATCGTAGGAGATGATGAAGAGGAAGGGCTCTCTTTTTGAACCTAATGTGTTGATCTTTTCAAAACCTTCATCTTTGGATAACCACATCAATTTGTACCTTGGGTTTTATCTCTACTTTTTTAGAAAAAAGTAGGCAAAAAAGCGTTACTTCACAAGTGTGACGTTATTATATTAACTATCTAAAAGTAAAAGCTTCAGTATAGCCATACGCATAAATACGCCGTTTTTTACCTGAGTGAGTACTTTACATCTTGGGTCTTCGAGCATTTCGTCAGAGATGTCTATATTTCTCATGACCGGGCCGGGGTGCAGGAGCAGGATGTCTCTGTCCTGCATACGCTCTTTGGTAATGCAGTAGTGCCTTGCATAATCGTCGTAGTCTTCAAAGAGTTCTGTTTCATGGCGTTCCAATTGGGCACGTAGGCTCATGATGACATCCACTTTGTCCATTACATCTTCCAATTTTTCATACTGAGGCAGATCGCTCTGCGGCATGAACTGTTCAGGTGCGACAAGGATGACATGCATTCCCATGCGTGTCATGAGTCTTATGCCTGAACTTGCTACCCTGGAACTCACAATGTCACCTACAATGGCAATGGTCTTGCCTTGGACATCTCCAAAGTGCTCTACCATGGTAAAGAGGTCGAGCAGTGCCTGAGTAGGGTGTGCGTAGTTGCCTGCACCTGCGTTGATGACAGGAGTGGTCTGCATATCGGCAAGAATTTGCGGTGTTTCGTTCTTGGAATGTCTGACAATAACCCCGTCAGGCTCCATGGCACAGAGGTTTGCAAACGTATCTTCCAGGCTTTCACCTTTTTTAGTAGAGGAACGGCTTGGGTCAAGATGTACTACGGCAGCCCCCAGTCTTTTTGCTGCCACCTCAAAAGAACTTCTTGTTCGCGTAGAAGCTTCAAAAAAAAGGGTGATGATAAGTTTGTCTCTGAGCAGTTTTGGCGGGCATTGGGTTTTGAAACTTTTGGCATCTGCCAAAAGCTGTGTGATCTGAGCATCTGAAAAGTTGTTTGTGTCTACGAGGTGTTGCATAGATATCCTTGAAGAATGGTTATGTGATTATAGCAGATGGGTGGTAAAGGTTGAGATAAATTTATCTAACCCTTCATCAACACTCCACCATTCAGGAAACACAGCATCATAATAAGGTTTTGTCACTTTAGTAAAGTCCTTTTTGTCTTCATGCAGATTCACGCACCAGTCAAAATCAATATCAAAGGTTCTCAGAGCCAAGATGGAGAGCAGGGTATCGTTGATGCATCCAAGTCTGCTCGGAGTGACTAAAAGGGTTTTGGCATCCAATTCTTTGATGAGATTTGCCATCATGTACTCTTTAGTGATGGGGACCATCAGCCCGCCTGCACCCTCTACCAGAAGAATGTCACAAAGTTTTGAGAGTTCATGATGTTTTTCCATAATGTGTTGAAGGTCTATTGTATGGTCAATATCTGCACAAAAAGGTGCAGCGGGAAGAGGGAATGTGTAAGCCGTAATGTCTTTTTCTGTAAGGTCTTTAAAATTCCTGTTTACCTTTTGGCAAACTTTTAGGAGTATATTAGCATCAGGTGGTGTGCCGATAACACCTGTTTCGATGGGTTTATAGACACCCACGGCCAATCCCTTGGAAGCAAGAGCCTCTATAAGCTTGAGCATAGTGTGTGTTTTGCCTACATTGGTACCCGTAGCGGTGATGAAAAGTGACTGCACTTGCATTTCTCCGAAAATTTTGTATAATAGTATATATAAATTATAAATATATAAAGTAGGATTTTAACATAATATGCCAAAGTTTGAAGAAGAATTAGACGTAGAGTTGGAGATACAAGAGCCACAGATGTTCAGAGTGGTGTTGCATAATGATGATTATACAAGTATGGATTTTGTAGTGGAAGTACTTACAGGTATTTTTCATAAGACAACGGAAGAAGCTGTACAGATCATGCTTCAGATTCACGAAAAAGAAAGAGCTGTGTGTGGAGTATATAGCTTCGAGATCGCTCAGACCAAAGCAGAGCAGGTGAAGCAGCTTGCTAAGAAAAATGAATTTCCATTATTGGCCACAATAGAAGAAGATGTATAGAAGGATAAACAAATGATAAGTATAGCATTAAACGATGTATTTAAAAATGCAGTAATGTATGCAAAAGAGAATAGACATGAATACTTGACTGTAGAGCATGTATTTTTGTCTATCGTAAGAAGTCAGCCAGGCAAAGAGATATTCTCTATGCTGGATGCAGATATTGCGAGGTTGGAAGGGGGGATCGTTGAGCATATCAACAGGACCATCCCCTCACTTAAAGAAGCGGTTGAGCCGTTTGAAACGGTAGCACTCTCACGTGCTATCAATGATATGATGACACATATCCACAGTGCAGGACGTACGGAAGCCAGTATAGGCGACATGATAGCAGCGATCTTCATGCAGGAACACTCTTATGCTGTGCACTTGATGAAAAAAGAGGGTATCAGCAGAGTTGACATTCTGGAAGTGATCTCTCATAGAAATGTACCAAAAGAGGAAAAACAAAAAGAGAAGACTGCTAAAGAAGAGACACTGCTTGAACAGTTTACGATGGAGCTTGTAGGGCTTGCAAAAACAGGAAAAATAGACCCGGTCGTAGGACGTGTAGATGAGATAGAACGTGTCATGCAGACACTTTGCCGCCGTAAAAAGAATAACCCGCTGCTTGTAGGTGAACCCGGTGTAGGTAAAACTGCCATTGCTGAAGGTTTGGCACTAAAGATCTCTGAAGGTGATGTGCCCGAAATACTGAAGAACTCAAAAGTGTATGCTTTGGATATGGGTGCCCTGGTCGCAGGAACAAAATACAGAGGTGACTTTGAGAAACGTCTAAAAGGGATCATCTCTGAATTGAGCCGAATGAAAGATGCCATCTTATTCATCGATGAGATACACACGATGGTAGGTGCAGGTGCGACAAGCGGGGGCAGCATGGATGCCTCCAACTTACTTAAGCCTGCCCTTGCACGCGGCGATCTTAAATGTATAGGTGCGACGACCTACCAGGAATTCAGGAACTTCTTTGATAAAGACAAGGCACTCAGTCGTAGATTTGCCAAGATCGATGTGGAAGAGCCGAGTATCGAAGATACCTTTACCATTTTAAAAGGTATTCAGCATAAGTATGAAGATTATCATAACATCAACTTTACGGATGCGGCACTTCAGTCTGCCATAGACCTTTCAGTGAAATATCTGCATGACAGATTCCTGCCGGATAAAGCGATGGATATCATCGATGAGGTAGGCGCACACTTTATGCTTAGAGGGCAAAAAAATGTAACCGTGAAACCTAGAGATATTGAAGAGAGTGTAGCAAAGATCATGAAGCTCCCTTCAACAGTTATCGGCACAGATGACACCAAAAAGCTTAAAACCTTGGAGAAGGATCTACAGGCACATATCATAGGACAGGATGAAGCGATCAGTGCTTTGGCAACAGCGATCAAACGCTCGTATGCAGGGCTTAACGCAGAGAACAGGCCAATAGGCTCATTTCTCTTTGTCGGACCGACCGGCGTAGGAAAAACAGCACTGGCCACAGAGCTTGCCAAAACAATGCATGTTCATTTTGAAAGATTGGATATGAGTGAGTATATGGAAGCACATACTGTCAGCCGCCTGGTAGGGGCACCTCCTGGGTATGTCGGATATGAACAGGGTGGACTCTTAACGGAGATGATCAAGAAGCATCCGCATACGGTACTGCTGCTTGATGAGATAGAAAAAGCGCATCCGGATATTATGAATATCCTGTTGCAGGTGATGGACGGCGCCAAACTGACGGATAATAACGGTGTCGTGAGTGACTTTAAGAATGTCATTCTTATCATGACTTCGAATATTGGTACCAAAGAAGCCAATGTGATGGGTTTTGAGAAAAATAATTCTTCAAAAACAGACAAGGCACTCAAAGCCTTTTTCTCACCTGAATTCAGAAACCGTCTGAGTGCTACTATTGAGTTCAATACATTGGATCTCGATGCGCTTATAGAGATCGTAGACAGGGAGTTGGATAAACTCAATGTACTGCTCAAACCTAAAAATGTAAAAGTCAAACTCAGTAAAAAAGCCAAAGAGTATTTGGCGAACGAGGGCTATGATGAGCGTTACGGTGCAAGACACATTGCCCGTGTGATAGACGAAAAGATCAAAGAGGCACTGACCGATGAGATACTCTTTGGAAAGCTTAAAAAAGGCGGCAATGTCAAAGTGGGCTTTAAAAATGACAAATTAGATTTTTCATTTGAAGGAAAAAGGTAAAATATTGGGTTCCATGTTCGATGAGGAATATCTGATTCCTCCCTTAAGCAATTACTCTTATACCTTTCCGAATCCGCGTAATGCATCCGATGAAGGACTTTTGGCCTATGGCGGTGACCTTTCTTCCTGCCGGATCTTGACGGCATACCGTAACGGAATATTTCCCTGGTACGCAGAGGGGGACCCTATCTTATGGTGGTCTCCAGATCCACGATTGCTTCTTTACCCTGAAAATTTCAAAGTAAGAAAATCGTTTGCAAGAGTACTGCGCAACGGTAAATTCACTGTCACGTTCGACAGGCATTTTCCTGAAGTGATCTCTTACTGTGCAACAGTACCCCGAGAAGGACAGAATGGGTCATGGATATTGCCTGAAATGCAGGAAGCTTATATTCGCCTGCATGAAGAGGGGTTTGCACACAGTATAGAGGTACACAAAGAAGGAGAACTTGTGGGAGGGCTTTACGGCCTTGCAATGGGGAAAGCTTTCTTTGGCGAGTCGATGTTTTCTCTGGTCAATAATGCTTCAAAAGTTGCTTTTAAGGCACTAAGTGATGTTTTAGGAGATAGAGGTTATGATTTTATAGATTGCCAGATGAAAACAGATCATATGATAGCTTTGGGTGCGGAGGTGGTTGAGAGGCATATTTTCCTTGATGAACTCCATGAAACACTGCAAAAGCCCAGCGATCTTGGATTTTGGCATGATTTTAGCTGGGAATATAAAGACCCTGTACATGAAGGAAAAAAAGATGATAAATAGAGATATAAACTTCTCTTTATGGTTGGATTTTGTGGAGAGAGACTATCTTAAGAATGAGTTTTTGGGGTTGGTTGAAAAAGGTGTTATCAGTGGGGCAACCAGCAATCCATCTATTTTTGCTTCTGCAATTAAGACTTCTTCGGCATATAGCGAACAGCTCTCCAAGCTTGGGGGCAAAAGTGCAAAAGAGAAATATGAGGCACTCGCCATAGAGGACATACGTTCTGCCGCCCTTACTCTTAGAGAATGCTATGATAGGGGCAAGGATGGATATATCTCTATAGAAGTCGATCCTTTTTTGGCGAATGATACCAAGGGCAGTGTTGAAGAGGGGAAAAGGCTTTTTGCAGCTATCGGTGAACCCAACGTTATGATAAAAATCCCAGCAACCAATGCCGGATATGCAGCTATGACAGAGCTGCTTGCAACGGGAATTTCAGTCAACGCAACACTTGTCTTCTCTCCGGACCAGGCAAAACGTTGTTTGAAAGCAATGAAAGAGGGGATCGATACTTTCTCCAATGATGGAGGATGTCGAGTTGAAGCAGTTATCTCTGTATTTGTAAGCCGTTTTGATAGACTTTTGGATCCTGATTTGGAAAAAGAGGGTCTGGAGGTAGCAAAAACAGGTATCTATAATGCTGCAAAGATCTATAATATCATAGAAAAGAACCATACGCCATCTGTGCGAACACTCTTTGCGAGTACTGGAGTAAAAGGGGATAATCTTCCTGCCGATTATTACATAAGAGAACTTCTGGCACCTCATTCGGTCAATACTGCGCCATTGGAAACGATCGAGGCATATATGGCAAAGAAAGAAACAGCGCCCAAACTACCGATCGATGATGATGTCATCAACGGATATTTTACAAAATTGGCCGATAACGGTTTTGATATGGAAGAAGTCTACGCAACGCTAATGAAAGATGGACTTGCAGCATTTGAAAAAGCATTTGAAGAGATGCTTGATAGTTTAAAGTAAAAACACAATAAAAGAGGAAGTACCATGGAAGAAAAACTCAAACTCTATCTGAGAAGTATGGTCAGTAACGGGGGAAGTGACCTTCATATTAAGTCCGGTTCTCAGGTAAGGGTACGTATCCATGGTGTCTTAAAGGTGTTGGGAAAAGATATACTGAGTGCAGATATGGTAGATAAGCTTGCACGTGAGATTACAACACAAGAGCAGTATGAGAAGCTGAACATTGATAGAAACCTGGACTTTTCCTATGTGTTGAATGATGAAAATCGTTTCCGGGTAAATTTCTTTTATCAGATGGATGGGTTAAGTGCTGTTTTCCGTGTTATTCCAGTGAAGATACTTTCACTTGATGAGCTTAATCTGCCAAAAGTCATTAAAAGTTTTACAGATATCCAGCGTGGATTGGTGCTTGTGACCGGTGTGACCGGATCGGGTAAATCAACAACGCTTGCAGCTATTTTGGATAAGATCAACAGGGAGACGAATAAACATATTATTACCGTTGAAGATCCTATAGAGTTTATTCATAAAGACAGAGGTTGCCTTATTAATCAACGTGCCATCGGACAGGATACACACTCTTTCTCAGATGCGCTCAGAGCAGCACTGAGAGAAGATCCGGATATTATCCTGGTTGGGGAAATGAGGGATCTTGAAACCATAGATATTGCACTGCATGCTGCCAATACAGGACACCTTGTATTCTCAACTCTGCATACGCTGGATGCGAAGGAGACCATAGACAGGATTGTCGGTATGTTTGCAAAAGAAGAACAGAACCGTATCAGAAGTTCACTGGCTTCCGTGCTTGAAGGCGTTGTCTCACAGAGACTCGTGCCTACCAAACAGGGAAGAAGAGCAGCTGCGATCGAAGTGCTTAAAAAGACAGCAAGGATCGAACAGCTCATTATGGAAGATCGTGACTATGAGATACCTGATGCACTGTTTGAAGGGAAAGAGATCTATGGAACCCAGACTTTCGATCAGGCACTTCTTGATCTCTTACGCGAAGGAAGGATCACAGAAGAGGTCACACTTGAGTATGCAACTAATCCATCTGATATGAAACTTAAAATGGAAGGTGTAGGAAAAGGTGCCCTTGTTGATGAATATCTGGATGATAGAGAAGTAGACGTATTTGAATTTAAAGAGACTGAAGACTAAATTAAACTTTTTTCGGTATAATCCGCATCTATTTTAATTTTAAGGACAAAATATGTTAGAAGGTATCGTTAGAGAGAGTATCGGAAAGACTACTGCAAAGAAGCTTAGAAGAGATGGTTATCTGACTGCGAATCTATATGCAAATGGTGTTGAGAACATCCAGGCTGCGTTCAAGCGCGGTGAATTTGTAAGAGCAGTGAGAAATAAGGAGAGCCTTGCATTCCCGGTTAAAGTGGGAGATAAAGAGTTAAATGTAGTGATCCAGGAATATCAACTGCACCCGGTTCACGGAGAAGTCGTACATGTGGACTTAAGAGTGACAGTACCAGGTCAAGTAACAAACTTTCTTGTACCGGTTGTAACACACGGAACACCGGTAGGTCTAAAAAATAAAGGTGTACTTGTTATCTCCAAAAAAAGAGTAAAAGTAAGAGGCGCTATTGAAAATATGCCCGCTAAATTTGATCTGAATGTTGAACCGCTTGAGAGAGATGATTCTATTCTTGTAAGAGATGTTGAGGTACCAACAAACTGTAAAATGATGGACAGACCGGATGTTGCTATCTGTGGTGTGATCAAATCTAAATAATGAAAGCACGGTCGTGACACTTTTCGTTGGTCTGGGAAATCCGGGATCACAGTACGAAAACACACGACATAATATCGGCTTTAAAGTCATTGACAAACTTGTTGATGACTTTTCTGCCAGAGATATTTCTAAAACTTCTTTTCATGGTGAACTTTATCGTTCTGCCAATTCACTTTTTTTAAAACCCACCACTTTTATGAATCTTTCGGGCAAAAGTCTGCAAGCTGTGAAGAACTTCTTCAAAATAGAGCTGGAAGATATTATTGTGATACATGATGATATTGATCTGCCTTTTGGTGCAGTGCGTTTTAAAAAGGGCGGTGGTCACGGTGGTCACAATGGACTCAGATCCATCGATGGCCACATTGGTAAAGAGTACTTGCGGGTAAGAGTCGGGGTCGGTAAACCTGAATATAAGTCCCAAGTATCTGATTATGTGCTGCATGACTTTAATGATGATGAAAAAGAGGTACTGGACAGGCTGATAGATCATGTTGCAAAGGCATGTAAAGCATTGGCCTCTGAAGCGTTAAATGAAGTAAAATCCAAGTACAGTTTAAAGTCTATTGATGGACTGGCGGGGTGAAGGTATGAGTCTTTTTTCTCCTTCACTGCATTTCAGATACCTTGCAAAACTCTATATTAAAAATCTTCTGGCAATTCTTTTTGGCCTTTCTTTTGCCTTTGCTGCGATCGACTATTTTCAACATGTCCAGCAACTTGATGTTGCAGGCAACTATAAAATACTCTATATTTTCTATATGTGGCAGGAAGCGTTGGGACTGCTTTATCCTCTGGCTATCGTGTTTGCTTTGATCATGACAAAACTCTCCCTGGTGAAAAACAATACCATGGGAGCACTTCATGCTTTCGGGTATAACAAAAAAAGACTTTTCCTGCCTTTAATGGCAGTTGCTACCTTGACCTATGCTATTTTTACTTTTTTACATACTACTGAATTTTCATACGCAAAAGATAAAGCATCCTTTTTGTTGCATAATGAACTGCATGCATATGATGTAACGGATCTTTTTTTTAAATACAATGATACGTTTGTCTATATTAAAAATCTTGATCCGGTGAAAAAAAAGATCGAAGATATTACTATTTTTAAAGTAGAGGGCTATCAGGTGCGCTACACGATCCATGCACCTGCTGCATACTTTGACGGGGAAGAATGGGATGCCAGAGATGCCACATTGAAAACACATATCTATAAAAACGGTGAATTGGAAAAATACAGAGTTGAGCATAAAAAGAGCATTAAGACACTCAACGGGTATAAACCTAAGATCATAGAGTCACTTTATGAGGGGAAGGCACTGAATATTGTGGATGCATTCAATACCTGGAGACTGCTTGAAAAACAAAATCTTAATTCGGACAAGATACGTGCCGTTTTTTACGACAAGGTCATTGTCCCTCTTTTTGCTCTGGCACTTCTTCTGATACTCTTTTTTAAGCTGCCGTTTCATGCCAGAATGATGAATTTCGGAACTATTATTGCACTTTCTCTGGGTGCAACCTTTGTCATATGGGGTATTCTGTTTGGCTTGAATCAGATAGGATCCAACGGCGTAGTGGCTCCTGAATTTACTGCGATACTTCCTATTGTTCTTTTATGGTTTTATGCCATATATGTCTATGTGACAGATGAAAGAAGCATCGTTTAGAGATGCTGTATAGGCTTCTCTTTTTGCCAAGGCACCTTTTAATCAACTTTTAGATAAAATCACCCTAAAATAGATATTACTATGGATTAGGATTTTATAAATGAATATTGACACTAAAGCATTGGCAGACAAGTATGGTACGCCATTGTATATGTATGATTTTGATTATATTGAAAACAGATACACTACACTAAAAGATGCTTTTGCAGGTAAAAAATCGATCATTAACTATGCAGTCAAAGCAAACTCAAATCTTTCTGTTATAGCACATTTGGCGAAACTTGGTGCAGGAGCGGATTGTGTAAGCATCGGGGAAGTGAAACGTGCACTTGATGCCGGTGTGGATAAATATAAGATCATCTTTTCAGGTGTAGGCAAACGGGATGACGAGATACGTGAAGCACTAGAGAAAGATATCTTAATGCTTAACCTGGAGAGTGAAGCAGAGATGAAACGTGTGGAGATAGTAGCCAAAGAGCTTGGAAAAGAAGCACGCATCTCTATTCGCGTCAATCCGAATATAGATCCACAGACACATCCTTACATCTCAACAGGACTGCATGAGAATAAATTCGGTGTAGAGATAGATATGGCAAAACGTATGTATATTTATGCGAACAAGTCTGAGTTTTTAAATCCGGTAGGGATCCATTTTCATATCGGTTCCCAGTTGACCAAGCTTGAGCCTATTCGTGAGGCAGCCGAGATAGTGGCTGATCTGGTACGCTCGCTTAAAGCCATAAAGATCGATATTAAATTCTTTGATGTAGGCGGTGGCATAGGGGTAGTGTACGATGATGAAGTAACGATCCCTGCAACTGCCTATACGCAAGCGATCTTTGAAGCAACCAAAGGACTTGATGTGACACTGCTGTGTGAGCCTGGCCGTTATATGGTAGCCAATGCGGGCGCATTCTTTACCAAAGTACTTTATGAAAAGAACAATGCAGGTAAACGTTTTGTGATTGTGGATGGTGCGATGAATGATCTCATACGACCCAGTTTATATAATGCATACCATAAGATAGAAGCAGTCATGGTAGAAGGTGAAAAAACACCGGCGGATGTGGTGGGGCCTGTATGTGAAAGTGGTGATTTCTTTGGTAAAAATGTGCCGTTACCCCCACTGGAACACAATGATCTCATAGTTGTGCATTCAGCGGGTGCCTATGGATTTACAATGGCCAGTAACTACAATACACGTCCTAAACCTGCAGAAGTGGCTCTGCAAAATGGGAAAGACAGACTGATCCGTAAACGTGAAACCTATGAGGACCAAATTGCACTGGAAAAAGAGTTTTTAAAAAAATAAAGGTAAAAAATGACTTTAGATGCATTGAGAGAGAAGATAGATCATATTGATGATACACTGTTGAAGCTCTATAATGAACGTATGGAACTTGTACATCAGGTAGGAGAGTTGAAAAACACCACAGGTGCACCGATCTATCGTCCTGAAAGAGAACAGGCCATACTCAACCGTCTGAAGAAGCAGAACAGCGGCAAGCTTACCGATAGCGCCATAGAGGCACTTTACCTGGAACTTTTTGCTGTAGCAAGAAATCTTGAATTGCCCGAAGCTGTAGCATATCTTGGTCCTGAGGCAAGTTTCACACATCAGGCAGCAGAGAGTAAATTTGGTGCGATGAGCCGCTATTTGCCTATAAGCTCGATTCCCGGTGTTTTCAGGGAAGTGCAGAAAGGTACAGCAAAATTCGGCGTGATTCCTATTGAGAATTCTTCAAATGGCATAGTGAGCGACACAATCAGCTGTTTGGATGAATATGACCTGAAGATCATTGCTGAAGTGATGATTGATGTGCATTTGTGTTTTGCGACATTGGCAGAAGATATTAAAAGCATCACGAAGATATACTCTAAAGATATTGCTTTTGGGCAATGTCGAAAATTTTTACAGGACCTTGGGCTTGACGAAGTAGAACATATACCTGTGGAGTCTACGGCAAAAGCGGCAAAGTTGGCACTTGAAGATAAACATGCGGCAGCACTTTGTCCATCAGTGGCGGCAAAACTCTACAATCTTCCGATACTCTTTGAAAATGTAGAAGATAATACGAATAACAGAACCCGTTTTTTCATTATCTCCAATTTCGAGAATGCGCCTTCGGGCAATGATAAAACTTCACTGCTGGTAAGGTTGCCTGACAGGCCGGGATCTTTGGTAGAGTTCCTGAACGATTTTGAAAAGGCACACATTAACCTTACGAAGATCAAGTCACATATTGTCGGGGGACAATCCATTTTCTTCATAGAGTTCAACGGGCACCAGAATGATGAAAAAATTCAACAGATCTTGACAAAACATAAAGAATCAATCAAAGTGCTTGGCTCTTATGTCAAAGAAACAGATGATGTTTAAAAAATTAAAAATTAAAAAGTAGAAATGAGATGAAGTTTAATAAAGTACTGGACAATATAAAGACGTATGAAGCGGGTAAGCCTATAGAGTTAGTCGTACGTGAGTTTGGGATAGCGCCTGAAGATGTGGTAAAACTGGCATCCAATGAAAACCCTATAGGAACGAGCCCCGCTGTGAAACAAACGATCATTGAAAATGCAGATAGGGCGCATCTCTATCCGGATGACAGCATGTATGAACTCAAAGCAGCCCTTTGTGGAAAATATGGTGTCAAAGATGAAAATATCATCATCGGTGCAGGGTCCGACCAGGTATTGGAGTTTATTTCCCGTGCGCTACTGGATGATACCTCTTCTGTACTTATGTCCGCAGTAACCTTTGCGATGTATGAGATCTATGCGAAACAGATGGGAGCGAAAATTTACCGTACAGCCAGTTTTCAGCATAAGTACGATGAATTCATGGAAGCCTACAGAATGCATAAGCCAAAGATCGTCTATATTTGTACACCGAACAATCCTACCGGGGATGCGACAAGCAAAAATGAGGTATTGGAGATCATTGAAGCCATAGGTAAAGAGACGCTTATCGTAGTAGATGGGGCCTATATGGAGTATGCTGCAGCTAAAGATGAAAAATATGCTATTGCACCCAATGACCTTCTGGGGTATGAAAATGTTATTTATCTGGGTACTTTCTCCAAAGCCTATGGCCTGGGCGGTATGCGTGTGGGGTACGGTATTGCTCAAACGGAGCTTATTAAAGAACTTTATAAAATGAGACCACCGTTCAATATCTCTACACTCTCTCTTGCCACAGCGATAACAGCATGCAAAGATGATGCTTTTGTTGAAGCGTCGATCGTTTTGCATCAGGAGCAGATCAAACGTTATGAGCACTTTGCTCACGAGAATGGCTTTGAATATATTGAGAGCTATACGAATTTCATTACATACCTGTTTGGTGAACACATGAATTCGACAAAGATAGCCGATGCATTGCTCAGACGAGGTGTCATCATCCGTGATCTTGCTTCTTACGGCATGAATGCGATACGTATCACTATCGGTACGGAAAAACAGAATGATACATTCTTTAAACATTTTTCTGAGGTCACAGCTTGAGAAAAGTGGAAGTTATCAAAGCAAGTGAAGTAGAGGTGAAACCTTTTGTTTTGGATGACTTTATCCAAAGTAAAGCCAAAAGCAGTAGTATGGAAAAAATAAGTAAAAAAGAGCTCAAGTCTTTAGCTGAAAAATTAGGTCTGGACTATAATGATGCGAAGATAGAATTTGCTAAAAAACTCATGACGGCATATTTGTGTAAATAGAAAAAGAAGAAAAAATGGATATAAAAGCATACTCTATAGAAGAACTGAACACGTTGGCTGAAGATATCAGACGAAAGATATTGGAAACTGTGAGTAAGAACGGTGGACACCTGAGTTCAACAATGGGTGCAACGGATCTTATTGTTGCAATGCATAAAGTGTTTGATGTAAGTAAAGATCCTTTTATTTTTGATGTAAGCCATCAGGCCTATGCACATAAACTCCTTACGGACAGATGGGATAAATTTGATACCCTGCGTCAGTTTGGCGGGATCTCGGGTTATACTAAGCCAAGTGAATCTCCGTATGATTATTATGTGGCAGGGCACAGTTCTACCTCCATATCACTTGCAGTAGGTGCAGCAAAAGCCATAGCCTTAAAAGGCGAAGAGAGGATCCCTGTTGCTTTCATAGGGGACGGAAGCATGAGTGCAGGGATGGTTTATGAGGCACTGAATGAATTGGGAGACAGAAAATATCCGGTTGTGATCATTCTTAATGATAATGAGATGAGTATCGCCAAGCCGATCGGAGCAATTTCCAAACTTCTTTCCCAAACTATGGCAAGTCCATTTTATCAGAAGTTCAAAACAAAAGTTGAAAAGATCGTAGACATGATGCCTGATGGTACAAGTTATATGGCAAAACGTCTTGAAGAGTCATTTAAGCTGATCACACCGGGTATCCTTTTTGAAGAGATGGGGATCGAATATATCGGTCCGGTAGACGGGCATAATATCGAATCTTTAATAGAGACCATGGAAGTGGCCAAGTCGCTTGGAAAACCGGTCATCATTCATGCACAGACCACGAAAGGCAAAGGGTATGATATCGCTGAAGGAACCAAAGAACATTGGCATGGAGTAAGTGCTTTTGATCTTAAAACAGGCGAGGTCCCTAAAAAGAATGGTGCAAAAGCGGCAACGGCTATTTTTTCTGAAACTTTGGTGGAAATGGCAGACAAAGATGAAAAAATTGTAGGTGTTACAGCGGCCATGCCGAGCGGAACAGGGATGAGTGCGGTTATAGAAAAATATCCTGAACGTTTTTGGGATGTGGCCATTGCCGAACAGCATGCAGTCACTTCTATGGGACCGCTCGCAAAAGAGGGGTTCAAACCTTTTTGTGCTATTTATTCCACCTTTCTGCAGCGTGGATATGACCAGGTGATCCATGATATCGCATTGATGGATCTGGGGGTGGTATTTGCATTGGATAGAGCAGGGATCGTTGGTGAAGACGGAGAGACACATCAGGGGGCTTTTGATATTTCATATCTCAGGGCAATTCCAAATATGACACTTTTGGCCCCTTACAATGAAACAACAATGAAACTTGCTATGCAGTTTGCCAAAACCTATGACCATCCCTGTGCTTTCAGATATCCAAGAGGTGCTTTTTTGGCAAATGATTGTGATGCCCCGATGTATGAGTTGGGAAGATCACATCTTCTAAAAGAGGGAGAAGAGATACTTTTTATTGGTTATGGAAATGGTGTGGGGAGAGCTCAGCAGGTGGCTGAGCTTGTCGAAGCTGATATTGCTATTTTAGATTTACGTTTTGCGAAACCTTTAGATGAAGAGATGCTTGTGGCATTGAGTCGTCGTTATAAAAAATGGTTTGTCTTCTCCGATTCTGCGGCACAGGGTGGTGTAGGTTCAGCGATACTTGAACTTTTAAGTCAAAAGCAGATAAAAGATATTTCATTAACCACATTTGAGTATGATGATGCATTTATTACGCATGGCAATACAAAGCTGGTAGAAGAGAGTTTAGGGTTGTTGCCCGCACAATTGGCAAAAAGAATTAGATAGGGGCAGATGCTATATCTGTCCTTAAAGGGTCACTATGGAATTGCCCCTGTGGAAATTGGATTTTAAAAAGTATCTTAAGAGATATTTTTTCAAGTTCAGTGACAGTGAACAAATATTTTCAAGGAACTAAAAAATGGCTAACGAATACATTTTTACAAGTGAATCGGTAACCGAAGGTCATCCAGATAAAATGGCTGATCAGATCTCTGATGCGATATTGGATTATATTATCGAACGGGATCCGCAGGCAAGAGTTGCGTGTGAGACGTTATTGAGTAATGGTTTTTGTGTTATTGCTGGAGAACTTAAAACACATACATATGCACCGATGCAGGAGATTGCAAGAGAGGTAGTCAGAGAGATAGGTTATACAGATGCAAGTTACGGTTTTGACTATCGGAGTGCAGGTGTACTTAACGGTATAGGCGAGCAGAGTCCCGATATCAATCAAGGTGTTGATCAGGCTTCAGGAGAAATCGGAGCAGGGGATCAGGGATTGATGTTCGGTTATGCATGTACTGAGACACCGGAGCTTATGCCTCTGCCGATCTCTTTGGCACACAAGATCACTGCTAAACTTGCAGAGGTACGTAAAAACGGGACTGTACCATTCCTGCGTCCGGATGGTAAAGCACAGGTTTCAGTGAAGTATGTGGATGGCAAACCTGTTGCCATCGATACGATCGTTGTCTCAACCCAGCATCATCCGGAAGTAAGCTTGGAACAGGTACAAAAAGCAGTACTTGAAGAAGTGATCAAGGCAGTGATCCCCGCTGAACTGATGAGTGATGATATTGTATATCATATCAACCCGACAGGACGCTTTGTTATCGGCGGGCCTCAAGGTGATGCCGGACTTACCGGACGTAAGATCATTGTAGATACCTATGGAGGTTCCTGTCCTCATGGCGGTGGAGCATTTTCCGGAAAGGATCCTACAAAAGTGGACCGTTCAGCAGCATATGCTGCAAGATATGTAGCGAAGAACCTTGTGGCTTCAGGTCTATGTGAAAAAGCGACACTGCAGATAGCCTATGCCATTGGTGTGACTGAACCGGTCTCTATCTATATAGATACCCACGGAACAGCCGTAGTTGATGAAGCTGAGATCACTCAATGTGTAGAAGCACTTTTTGATCTGACACCCAAGGGGATCATGGAAGAATTGGATCTGTTAAGACCGATCTACCGTAAGACAGCAGCGTATGGGCACTTTGGTAGAGAAGATATTGATTTCACGTGGGAACAATTGAAGAAGGTTGATGAAATTAAAGCTTATTTTGGCAAATAATTAAAGAATAATTTAAATAAGTTTTGATATAGTTTGGTAACTTTAAATTAAGGAGTAAAGATGGCAGTAATAATTACAGATACTTGTATTAACTGTGCGGCATGTATTGACGAATGTCCAGTAGAAGCGATCGTAGATGAGGATGATAATCCAACAGGTGAAGAGATATACTATGTATATCCTGATAAATGTGTTGAGTGTGTAGGCTATCATGATGTACCGGCATGTGCAGAGGCGTGTCCAACTGAGGGTTGTATCCAGTGGGATGATCCGGTAGAGGGTATGCCTTCTTCGCCAAACAGAGGTGAAAAAGGTACTCCGGTAATCGAAGACTAATCACTACTTTTGCCGGGTGAAAACCCGGCAATCTTTCTTATAGAAACTCCCCCAGTAACTTTAATATATCTTTAATATTTATTTAGGTAAAATTCCGCCCGAATACTTCACTATGAAGTTAAAATTATCCTTTAGGACACAGAAGATGGAACAAACATTATCGATCATCAAACCAGATGCAGTAGCAAAAAACGTTGTAGGACAAATTTTTGCAAGATTTGAAGCAGCAGGTCTTAGAATTGCAGCAACAAAAAAGATCAGACTCTCTCGCGTGGATGCGGAAGCGTTTTACGCTATACACGCTGAAAGACCTTTTTTTAAAGACCTTGTAGAGTTCATGGTTTCAGGGCCGGTTGTGGTAACGGTACTTGAGGGTGAGAATGCAATGGCGAAAAACAGAGAGCTTATGGGAGCTACTAACCCTGCAGAGGCAGAGCCTGGCACGATCAGAGCTGATTTTGCTGAGAGCATTGATGCAAATGCGGTTCACGGCAGTGACTCAATAGAAAATGCAAAAAATGAGATCGCTTTCTTTTTTGCACAAAGAGAAATCAATTAAGACGATTTTTTTTGAAAATAGTTTTTGATAAAGTAGGTTCCACGGCTAAACCTATTGAACTTGAGGTTCAGGGTGTAAAACTGAAGGGAACTTTACAAAAATGCGGTTATCATCGTGTGGCTTTAGATGCTCAGATGAACGGAAGTTTAACATTGGATTGTGATAGATGCGGTCAGAGTTTTGACTATGCTATAGAAAGTCCGCTCAAACTAACGCTCAGTGATGAAGTATCGGAAGATAAAGATGATTTAGATATAATTGAGTTTTTAGATGGCGTAATAGATGTTACGTACATCCTTGAGAGCGAAATCAATGCAATCCGGGGTGCTTATCATTATTGTAATATATGTGACAATAGAGATGAGGATTTCGAAGTAGAATATTAAATAAAATTGTAACAAAGGATATAAAATGGCAGTACCTAAGAGACGTGTGAGTCATACAAGAGCAGCAAAAAGAAGAACGCATTACAAATTGACATTACCTATGCCGGTAAAAGATGCAGATGGAACATGGAGAATGCCTCACCACATGAACATGACTACCGGTGAGTACAAAACAACTAAAGCGTAATTGATGATCAAGGTCGCAATTGATGCTATGGGTGGGGACTTCGGTCCTGAGCCCATTATCGAAGGTGTGGTTCAAGCACTTGAAGAAAAAAAATTCTATCCTATTTTGGTAGGTGATAAATCTGAGATACTCTCTCTCCTCCCCCAATACTACATTGATAAAGTCAAGATCGTTGATGCTTCGGATGTTATTTCCATGAGTGATCAGGCGACCAATGCACTTAAGCGTAAAGATTCTTCCATCTATAAAGCGGTAGAACTTGTACGCAATAAAGAGGCGGATGCAGTAGTGTCAGCAGGGCATAGTGGGGCAACGATGACACTGGCAACCCTCCGCATAGGAAGACTTCCCTATATCTCCAAACCGGGTTTGGCAACTTTAATGCCAAGCATTACAGATACGAAAACTTTGGTATTGGATGTTGGTGCAGTAACAGACTGTACACCTCAAAACCTTTATGAATTCGGTGCCATGGGTGAAGCCTATGTTCAAAAGATCTTGGGCGTCAGATCTCCTCGTGTAGGGCTCTTGTCAAATGGTTCTGAAGAGAGTAAAGGCAATGCATTGACCAAAGAGGCTTTTGGCCTTTTAAAAGGCCTTAAAGGTTTCATCGGGAATGTTGAGGGAAAAGATATCTTCAATGGCAGTGTAAATGTTGTAGTTTGTGACGGATTTACAGGCAATATCCTGCTTAAAACAAGTGAAGGTGTTGTAACAACTGTCTTTGACCTGATGAAACAATATATTCGAAAATCATTACCTGCAAAGATCGGTGCATTGATGATGCGAAAAAAAGTGTTTGCACATATGAAAAAACAAGTAGATAAAGATGAATATGGCGGAGCACCGCTTCTTGGTGTAAACGGTTGTGCTATTATCAGCCATGGAGCTTCAAATCCAAAAGCAATAAAAAATGCTATTTTTCAGGCAATTCAGTATACTGAATCTGATGTAAACAGTGTGATAGAAGAACTGCTTGCAAATGATAAATAGTTGACAGGCATTTCGCTTGTCAATATAAGATCCCCCCTTATTTTCAGACTTTCCCTTAGAATTTTATGGTAAAATATATCTCATAATTTATGGCTTAAGGATAACTATGTCGCAAACAAAACAAGTCTATGCTTCATTTAGATCTATCGGTGCGTATGTGCCTGAAAAGATTTTGACCAATGCCGATCTTGAAAAGATGGTAGATACTACGGATGAATGGATCGTAAAGCGTACAGGCATCAAAGAGCGTCATATTGCAGAAAAAGATGAAGTGACAAGTGACATGGGGGCCAAAGCTGCAGACCTTGCCATAAAGAGGTCAGGTATTGCCAAAGAGGATATTGATCTGGTTTTATGTGCAACGGTCACACCGGATTATTTCAATATGCCTTCAACCGCCTGTATTATTTCCAATAAACTCGGCATCAATAATGTACAGGCATTTGATATTTCAGCTGCATGTAGCGGCTTTGTTTATCTTCTCTCTATCGCCAAAGCATTTATAGAGTCAGGCATGAAAAAGAATGTACTTGTTATCGGGGCCGAGAAGTTCTCTTCTATCGTTGATTATACCGACAGAAGTACATGTATTTTGTTTGGAGACGGCGCAGGTGCAGCGATAATATCTGCTACAGAGTCAAAGGAAGAAGCCTTCATTGATCTGCATGCAAGTGCTGATGGAGCTTATGCAGACTTTTTGGTAACACCGGCACCAGGCGCTGTGCATCCGGCGAGTCAACAGGTAATCGATGAGGGACTCAACTTTGTACAGATGAAAGGTAATGAAACATTTAAATTAGCAGTCAAAACACTGACGAAAGATGTGAAAGAGATATTGCAGAAAAACAATATTCATTCAGAAGATATTCCCCATTTCATTCCTCATCAGGCAAACTATCGTATTATAAAAGCTGTAGGAGATGCATTGAAGATGAGAAAAGATCAAGTGGTACTTACCGTAGGTAAATATGGAAATACCTCTGCTGCGTCCATCCCAATGGCGATCAATGACATTTGGGAGTCAGGCAGGCTTCAGCATGGTGATCTGATGTTGCTAGATACATTTGGCGGTGGGCTGACCTGGGCATCTGCTTTATTGCCTTTTGCCGGTAAAGCCAACATCAAATAATTTATTGTACTGCCTCTAATTCTTCTTGAGGCGTTGTTACTCTCCTTACTTTTTTGGAAAAAGTAAACAAAAATCGTCGCGGTTCTCGAATCGTTTCGCTTTAAAGGGCGTTCGCCGCGACATAGTAATAAGAAGGGTTATGGTGAAAATAGCATTTATTGGTGACATTGTCGGTAAACCCGGGCGTTTGATGCTTAAAAAACATCTCAAAAGATTACAGCAGGAACACTTTATAGACTTTACTATCGCCAATTACGAAAATGCAAGTCATGGCTTTGGTCTGACTGAGAAAAACTGTATAGAGTTACTCGGTTACGGTATCGATATGATGACAGGCGGTAACCACAGTTTCGATAAAAAAGAGATATTGAACCTTTTTGATACCTATCCGCTTATCCGTCCCATGAACTATCCGCAGGTCACACCCGGGAAAGGTATCTACCAGACCGTACTTTTAGGCAGGAAAGTCGCTATACTTAATCTTATGGGGCACTACACGATGCCTCTGGCCGATAATCCATTTACGATGGTCGTCTCGGCTGTTGCTTCCCTCAAAGCCCAGGGTATCAAACACATTATTGTCGATATGCATGCAGAAGCAAGTTCTGAAAAACAGGCACTTTTACATATGCTTAAAGAGGACGTCTCTGCAATACTTGGAACACATACCCATGTGGCAACGGATGACCTTTATGTGACTGAAGAAGGGTGCTGTTATGTGACGGATGTGGGGCTGACGGGTTGTCGTGACGGTGTTATCGGTATGGACAGCGAAGTACCCGTAAAACGCTTTCTTACGGGGTTAGGCGGACATTTTGATGTATCAAATGAGTGCAAAACAGTTTTGCAGATGGTAGTCTTTGAATTAAATGATGATGGACGTTGTATGCGTGCTGAAAAAATTAAAATTTATGATGATAAGCCTAAGATAGTTACTCAGGCTTGGATGGATTAAGCTTTTTTATTTTAAGAGTTTCTTTTTATGCGTACTTTCTTCGGGTCAAAGAGGGCTATGGCTTCTTTGATCATAGGCTCTTCAAGGAGCGAGGAGGGGTCTTTTTCTTTGGCTGCTTCTGTCTCTCCAGCTTCGGGTGCGATACAGGAACTTTTCATTTCAATATCTTCCAGCATTGAACCGCTGTCGGCATCGGAATGTGCTGTTTTGGCTTCGACAGTCTTGGCCACCTTATTTACTTGCTCATTGCTACCGCTATGATTGGGAGTCAGACCCCTATAGGTTTTTTTTTTAGCTATATTGACTATTTTGGTTTCAAACCCAAAAAGTTCTTTGACAAACATGTTGATGACGCCCCAATGTGTGATGAGTTGTTTCTTGTCCTCACCTTCTGCTGCGGAACCCCAGGTAAGTTTTCCCTCTTCAAAACTTTCAAATTCAATATTTCTTTCAAAGCAGGCACCCAGATCATAATTTCGGTCATATATCTTTTGTATAAGTGCATCAAATGTTTTTTGATGCGGATTGGCCTCGACAGGCTCAGCCACCTTGTTTATTTTGGTCACTGCGCTTTTCGAAGTGTTGCTATCTGAGTCTTGCTGGAGTTCGGACACCGTACTTTGGATAGGTTCAGCAATGGGCTCAGATACCGCATCTTGGCTAGACGCAGTAACTCTGTTCCGGCTTTTTGCAATAGACGGTTCCTGAGCCTGCTGAGGGGTCTCTTCAGCGATCTTCTTCTTGGGCAGTGTAGCTACGATCTCATCTTCTGTGATCGTAATAATCTCTGTTTCAGGCGGTGTTGTTACCATGATCTCAGAGACTTCAACCCCTTTGAGTTCTTTTTCAAGGCCTCGTATCATGGCATCTATATCTTTGATCTCCAGCGCTTCCATCATTTTAAACAGTGTCAGTGTCAGTACGAACTCGCCGTCACTTCCAAGCGAAAGCAGCCCTTTGGCATCAGCAATGATCCTGAAGAAGCGTTCTATGATCATGGGTGTGAATTTACTGTTCTGTGTAAGCAGCAGTTCCTTGAGATAAAGTGTGAGTTCATCCAGTATCATCTCTGCTTCATAATCAGCTGCCATCTTGATAAATGCCAATATCTTACTTTTGTCTTTACGGTTAATGTCATCCAGGAGTTGTTCCAGCAGACTAGGCTCAATGATGCCGAGCATTCCTGTGACCGTACTTACATCTACAAAATTCTTGGAGTAAACGATGGCTTGATCCAGCAGAGTCAGCGAATCTCTCAGGCTTCCTGCACCTGAACGGGCAATAATATCCAAAGCCTCTTTTTCATATCCGATATTCTCAAGGTTCAAAATGTGTTCTAAATGTTTGAGTACAAGGTTCTGCGGGATCTTTTTAAACCTGAAATGCTGGGTTCGCGAAAGTATAGTTGCGGGCAGTTTTAACGGATCGGTAGTGGCCAATATGAATTTAACGAAATCAGGCGGTTCCTCCAGGGTTTTAAGGAGTGCATTGAAGGCTTGATTGGTCAGCATATGGACCTCATCAATGATGAAGATCTTGTAACGTGCAGAGCTTGGTTTGTATTTGGTATGTTCAATAAGGTCTTTAATGTCATCGATCCCGCGGTTGGAAGCGGCATCCATCTCAATGATATCCATATGACGGTTTTCTGCAGACATCACACAGTGTGTACAGGTACCGCAAGGGTGGGATGTTGTTCCCTTTTCGCAAAGCAGGGCTTTAGCGAAAATACGTGCCGTAGAAGTCTTGCCGCTTCCTCTCAGACCGGAAAAAAGGTAGGCATGAGAGAGCCTGTTGCCGTCAAGTGCAAGTGATAAAGTCTGCGAAACTGCCTCTTGACCGATCAGATCATCAAAAGTAGCAGGACGATATTTTCTGGCAAGGGCTAAAGACACGACTTATCCTTTTTTCTTCTTAGCAATGGACAAACTACATTGCTAGTTCATCTCACTAAAGATCCTCAATTTTTTAGTAATACTATTGTAGTTAAATTTTACTTTTGGTTGGTATAATTAATAAAATATTCGTAATAAGGTTTTGAAAATGAGAATGGATGACGAACGAGAAAGCCGTAATGTAGATGATAGAAGAAGTTCCTCCCAAAGAGGGGGTCGCGGTCTGCCTTCGATGGGAACTATGATGATGATCTGGCCACTCATTAAACCTTTGCTCAGAACAAAGTTTGGGTGGGTGATCATAGGGCTTGGTGCAGTGGCTTATTTCTCCGGATTCAATCCGCTGTCCCTGGTAGGGATGGGAGGAGGTCATTCAGCTCCAGTCAATCAAGTGCAAGATGAAAAACAGGCAAAGTTCATTAAAAAAGTATTGGCAAGTACAGAAGATGTCTGGGGTCAGGTTCTGCCAAAATACGGTATGCGTTACAAGGAGCCTGTCATGGTACTTTATCGGGGAAGTACACGAAGCGGTTGCGGATATGCCAGTGCACAAATGGGGCCATTCTACTGTCCGGCAGATCAAAAAGTCTATTTGGATCTTGGATTTTTTGATGAATTGGCAAGAAAACACGGAGCGCCGGGTGATTTTGCACAAGCCTATGTACTTGCACATGAGATAGGACACCATATACAGAATATGCAGGGTACACTGGATAAAGTGCAACGTGCAAAACAGAGCTGGGGTAGTAACAGCACAAAAGCCAATGCCCTGCAAGTGAGGGTGGAACTTCAGGCAGACTGTTATGCCGGAGTATGGGCGAACCGTGCACATAGGCAGTTCAATATTTTGGAACCGGGGGATGTAGAAGAGGCACTGAGAGCCGCAAGTTCCATTGGGGACGACAAACTTCAAAGAGAAGCAACAGGATATGTAAGGCCGGACTCCTTCACGCATGGAAGTTCTCAGCAGCGAGTAGAATGGTTCAGGCGTGGACTGAATTCCGGTGATCTTGGGCAGTGTAATACGTTTCAATAAAAGGGAATAGTTGGTGCCATATACAACTCCCCCTAACCCCTTATTAGATATAATCCTATCAATTTAATAATCATAACACAAGCGAGAAAATATGAGTTACAATCCAAGTGAGATTGAAGCCAAATGGCAGAAAATATGGGAAGAGGAGCAGGCATTTGAGCCTTCCGACTCCCTTACGCAAAAGAAAAAATATATTTTAAGTATGTTCCCTTTTCCAAGTGGAAGATTGCATATGGGACATGTAAGGAACTATGCTATTGGGGATGCATTCGCACGTTATTACAGAAAGCAGGGTTTTAATGTACTCCATCCAATCGGCTGGGATGCTTTTGGTATGCCTGCAGAGAATGCTGCTATTAAACACGGACGTCATCCTAAAGAGTGGACCTACTCGAATATTGATTATATGAGAAAAGAACTGGGTACACTTGGACTTTCATTTTCTAAAACCCGTGAGTTTGCTACCTGTGATGAACTTTATACGAAGTGGGAGCAGGAATTCATTATCAGGATGTTTAAAGAAGGACTGCTTTACCGTGAATCTACGACGGTGAACTGGTGTGAGTCCTGTCATACTGTTCTTGCCAATGAACAGGTAGAAGAGGGGTGCTGCTGGCGTTGTGACAATGAAGTACAACTCAAAGAGATGCCGGGGTATTACCTTGACATCATCAAGTATGCGGATGAGCTTCTTGAAGATCTTAAACTTTTGGAAGGCAAGTGGCCATCGCAGGTCATTACCATGCAAAGCAACTGGATCGGGAGATCACAAGGACTTGAGTTTGAGTTTGAACTAAGTGATGAAAGTAAAGCAAAACTGGGTGGGAAGTTTGAGAAGTATACAGTATTTACCACGCGCCCCGATACCATTTACGGTGTGACATACTCAGCTTTGGCAGCAGAGCATCCTATTAGCAAATATCTTGTAGAACATGGTCTGCTTGAGGATGAGGTAGCTCAAAAGGTCACACATATCGCCAACATGACAGAGCGTGAAAGAGCACAGGCAGATAAAGAGGGGTATCCGCTTGGTATTAGCGTGATCCATCCTCTTACAGGTGAAGAGATACCGGTCTGGACAGCGAACTTTGTACTCGGCTCTTACGGTGGAGGTGCGGTCATGGCCGTTCCGGCGCATGACGAGAGAGACTTTGAGTTTGCCAGTAAATATCACCTGCCTATTAAGCGTGTGATCGAAGGTGGAGACACACTTCCCTATACAGGAACGGGTAACCTCATTGATAGTAGCCGGTTCTCCTGTGTAGACAGCAGTGAAGCAAAAATAGCGATCATTAATGAGTTTGAAGAGAGAGGCATAGGAAAAGGTACGACCAACTATAAGCTGAGAAACTGGGGAGTGAGCCGCCAACGCTACTGGGGTGCTCCTATTCCATTCGTACATTGTCCAAGCTGCGGACTTGTACCTGAGAAGATAGAGAATCTTCCCGTTGCGCTGCCTGAAGATGTCGAGATCACCGGTGAAGGGAACCCCTTGGAGAATCACCCGACATGGAAGTACTGCGCCTGTCCCAAGTGTGGAGCAGATGCTGTACGTGAGACCGATACGCTCGATACGTTTGTGCAGTCAAGCTGGTATCAGTTCCGTTATGCGACCAACCCCAAGAAGTGGAATGATGTAGGTATCGATAAAGAAGATGCAAATTATTGGTTAGGTGTTGACCAGTACATAGGCGGGATCGAACACGCTATCTTGCATCTGCTTTATGCGCGTTTCTTTACAAAGGCATTGCGTGACTTGGGGTATCATGACATCGATGAGCCGTTCACGAATCTGCTTACTCAGGGAATGGTGCTCATGAATGGTGCAAAGATGTCCAAGTCTAAAGGCAATACAGTGGATCCTGATGCACTGGTTGAAAAATACGGTGCAGATACGGCACGCCTTTTTATTCTCTTTGCTGCACCGCCGCAAAAAGAGTTGGAATGGAATGATTCAGCGGTTGAGGGGGCATTTAGATTTATTAAAAAACTGTATGACAGAAAAGCGAAAGTAGCAGGTGATACATTGCCGGGCATAGATCAGTCCGGCTTAAGCAAAGCGTCCAAGCTTGCACGTGTAAAAGTGTATGAAGCATTGCAAAAGTCATCGGATGTTTATGAAAAAACATTCGCTTTCAATACACTGATCGCAGCATGCATGGAAGCACTGAATGCACTTGACAAACAGGAAAGCGCTGAGGTATGGACAGAGGGTATGTACATCATGTTGAATCTCTTGGAGCCCATTATCCCTCACGCGGCAACTGAGTTGAGCGAAGCGCTGTTCAAAAGAGAAAATCTTGGTGCCATACTTGAAGTCAAAGAAGAAGTATTCGTACAGGACACTGTTTTGTACGTTGTCATGATAGGCGGAAAGAAACGTACCGAAATAGAAGTTGACCCAGGTGCAAGCCAGGATGACATACTTTCTGCTGCGAAAGAGGCAGGCGCTAAATGGCTTGAAGGCATGACAGTCGTCAAAGAGATCGTAGTACCCAATAAACTGGTTAATCTTGCGGTGAAACCTGCATAAATTAAAAATTAACAAGTAAAAATTAAAAAGGTAATTGTATGAGAGGTAGCAATAAAAGTTTTTTGAAAAAAAACATACTGAAATTTTTAATTTTTAATGTCTCATTTTTCATTTTAACCGCTTGCGGCTACAAACCTTCTTCTCATGTCATTAAAAATATCTTTGCAGACACTGTTTATGTGGAAGTTGCAGTGGACAGGGTCGAACCTGAAAATGCTCCCTTTGTGAAGGATGAAATGAATCGTTTGGTCTATACACGCTTTAAAGGGCGTATCGTACCTAAAGACCAGGCTAAAAGTAAGATACGTATTGCCTATTCGGGAAGTACCTTCACTCCTCTTGCTTACGAAGAGGGATATGTTGTCCGCTATCGTGCCAATATCAGAGTTCATTTCGATATGTTGACCAAAAAGGGTAGCATATCAAAAAATATCTCTACGGTGTTTGAGTCAGATATTCAAGCCTCTTCCCTTGCTTCTTCTACACTTAGAACAGAAGCAATACGTAAAGGCCTGGAAAAAGCGTTAGATGGATTTTTGGCCTATGTGAGTGCAAAATCGGTCAGTAAGTAGTGCATGGATGGATTTTCTTAGCTTTTTAGATTCTAAGCCTCTTTACTATAAGGAGATAGACCATGAACGTGTACATATTGCCTATAAGATGCTCAAGCCTCATATCAGACGGCCAAAAACTGTGCATATCGTGGGTACAAACGGTAAGGGATCTACGGGAAGAATGATCGCATATCTTGCCTGGAGGCAAGGAGCAAGGAGCAAGGCGGCAGGCGGCAGGAGTTATAGTGTCGGGCATTTTTCTTCTCCGCATATTTTAAAATTCAATGAGCGTATTTGGTTGGATGGAGAGGATGCTTCTGATAAGATGCTTGAAACAGCACATCAACGTCTCTATGCCATTCTCGGTCAAGAGATGTCTGATGCATTGAGTTATTTTGAATACACTACGCTTTTGGCTTTTGTGGTATTTGAGGATTGTGATCTTATGGTATTGGAAGCTGGATTGGGCGGTGAGTTCGATGCCACCAACGTATGTGACAAAGAACTCTCTGTCATCACGCCTATAGGCATAGACCATCAGGCATTTTTGGGCGAGAATATTGAAGAGATCGCGGCTACGAAGATACGCAGTGTTCAAAAGAGAGTGTTACTGGCTCCGCAGGTGTATGATGAGGTGGGTAAGGTGGCGGAAAATATTTCCAGAGAGAGAAAATTGGAGCTTTTTGGCGTTGAGTATTCGACATTCAGCGTTCAGAGCGGGTTGGAAGAAATAACCAAACAAAAAGCATGGCCGGAATATCTGATTGATAATGCCAAGGTGGCTATGAAAGCCCTGGATATTTTAGATATCCCTTACGCTATGAATGATTTGTTAGACCTTGAACTTTTTGGACGTTTTTATGCGTTGACGGAAAATATACGTATAGACGTAGGACACAATCCTTTAGCCGCACAAGCGATAGAAAAAGCATTAGATAAAAAAGTCGTTTTGATTTACAACTCTCTGGATGATAAAGATTATGAAGAGGTGTTACGAATATTGAAACCAAAAGTAAAGCGTGTAGAGATCATTCCCATTGGGTCTCAACGCGCTACAACACTGGATGAAATAGAAAAAGCTTTACAGAATGCAGGCTTGGAATACAGCTATTTTAGAAATGAAATAAAAGAAGATGAAACCTATCTGGTTTTTGGCTCTTTTTATGTTGTAGAAGAATTTTTAAAACAGCGTGACTTGCAGGGTGTTGTACCCTCATAACACCCTGCGAAAATAAGGATAGATAACGATTTATGTACCAAAGTAATATATATGAATACCTGGAAAACCTACCCCCTGAACTTCTCATCTGTAAAGATGACAAAGAAGCAAAGCAGATCGCAGATGTAGCAAATTTGTTGGGGTACGATACCTTTGTGCTTCCCGATCTTCGTGTAAGTGCAGGGGAAGATCTTCGTGCCTACAGTGAAGATATACAGTTGTTATTTACGCAACTTGCATTGTATCACGCAAACCAAAAGAAAAAACTGCTTGTTTCTCCTGTAAGAACACTGCTTATTCCTTTCCCAAAGCCGGAACTTTTTGCCAAGAGAAACATCGAATTTGGTGATACGCTTGATCTAAACGCGCTTAAAGATACCCTCTATCAGTGGGGGTATCATTTTACCGATATTGCTGCACAAAGGGGGGAGGTCTCTTTTCGTGGGGATATTATTGACATCTATCCCATCCAAGTGGAGAAACCTTACCGCATCTCCTTGTTCGATGAAGATGTCGAAGCCATTCACTACTATGATGAAAGAACACAAAAACGTCTGCCTGATGAGTTGGAGTCTTTGGAGATTACGCCGGCATTTCTGGCACTGGATAAAACAGCATACGAGGCACTGAAAAACAGATGCCAACGCAGCAGCTATGATACATTTGTAAAAGATATAGACTCACTGGGACTTTGGCACCTGGATGACTTGGGTGAAAGTGCACTTGAACAGTTTAAGGGTGTCTTGGCAAGTCATCTGGATGAGGAACTTAAAGAGATCTATGAGCTGGATGAGCCTTTGGTTCCAAGAAAATCTTTTTTACTTCCTGGTATTCCGGAAGGCACAAAATACCGTGATCTTGAAGCCGTCGATCCCAATAAACTGTTGGAATCGCATAAAGACAAAAAGATCACCATCCTTGCCAAAAATGAGAGTATTGTTCGAGGAAGTGAGTTAACTTCATTTGAAAATATAGAATTTGTCTATCAGGATGGTATTGTCAACCTTTTAGGTGCTGACAGGCTCATACTCTCGCTAAATAAACCGGTAAAGCGTAAACGTGTCAAAAAAGCCACGATCATTCTGGATGAACTCAAGCCCGGGGATTATGTGGTGCATGAAAATCACGGTGTGGGTATCTTTAAAGGGATAGAGAAAAGAGAGATATTGGGCGCCTCTTCAGAATTTGTGGTGATCTACTATCAAAATGAAGATGCACTGCTTATTCCCGTGAGTAACCTTGAAGTGATAGACCGTTATGTAGCTGAAGGTGGAGCACTGCCGGTGCTTGACCGTATGGGAAAAGCCAGCTTCAAAAAGCTCAAAGCCAAAGTCAAAGAGAAACTGTTTGCCATCGCTTCGCAGATCATCAACCTCTCAGCCCAAAGGCATTTGAAAAAAGGGATCGTACTTAAGACCCCTGAAGAACATACTATTTTCATGTCCAAAGCAGGGTTTGTGCATACGGAAGACCAGGAGAGAGCTATTAACGATATGTTAGATGATATGGCAAGCGGAAAGATGATGGACAGGCTCCTTTCTGCCGATGTAGGCTTTGGAAAGACGGAAGTAGCGATGAACGGGATGTTCGTAGCAGTAAAGAACGGCTATCAGGCGATGATGATCGCTCCGACGACACTGCTCTCTTCGCAGCATTATAAGAGTCTGAAAGAGCGTTTTTATGATGAAGGTATCAAGGTGGCAAAACTTGACAGGTTCTCTGCAGCCAAAGAGAAGAGTGCGACACTTAAAGGATTGGCAGAGGGAAGTATAGATGTGGTGGTGGGAACCCATGCATTACTTAAGGCCAAATTTAAAAATCTTGCCCTGGTGGTCATAGATGAAGAGCATAAATTCGGTGTCAAACAGAAAGAAGCACTCAAAGAGATCAGTATCGATGTGCATCTACTCTCTATGTCGGCAACGCCTATACCGCGTTCACTCAACCTTGCACTATCGGAAGTCAAAAGCTTTTCAGAGATACTCACCCCTCCGACAGAGCGGCAGGGGGTAAGGACCTTTGTAAAGAGTTATGATGACAAGGTCATCAAAGAGGCGATACTCCGTGAAATGCGTAGAGGCGGGCAGATATTTTATGTCTTTAACTCCATCGCTGGGATAGAAGAGAAAAAGAAACAACTGCTTGAGATACTCCCCAAACTACGCATAGCAGTCCTTCATTCCAAGATCTCCGCCAAAGAGACAGAAGATGAGATGATGAAGTTCGAGGATGGAGAGTATGATGTGCTGCTCTCTACTTCCATAGTCGAGTCAGGCATACACATGCCTCATGCCAACACTATGATCGTTGACGGGGCAGACAATTTCGGGATCGCCGACCTGCACCAGTTACGCGGACGTGTGGGACGTGGAGGGAAAGAGGGATACTGTTATTTCATGGTCACGGACAAAGAACGTTTGACAGACAATGCCAAACGACGCCTACTTGCACTTGAGTCACATTCTGACCTGGGAAGCGGGGCAGTACTTGCCTTCCATGACCTTGAAATACGCGGGGGTGGAAATATCATCGGTGAGGCACAGTCCGGTCACATCAAACAGATAGGGTACAGCCTCTACCTGCGTATGCTTGAAGATGCCATTAAAGAGTTAAGCGGACAGGACAAAGAGGTAGCCCAGAACATAGATATGAAACTTTCCGTTGATGCCTACCTCAATGAAGAACTCATTGAAGAAGACAGACTTAGACTTGAACTCTATCGCCGTCTTTCACTCTGTGAGACAACCGGTGAAGTCTATGAGATAGAAGCAGAGATCGCAGACCGCTTCGGTAAACTTGACACCATTACCAGACAGTTCATTGATGTCATTGTGATGAAAGTTTTAGCTAGACAGAAGGGTATCTCAAAAGTCTCCTCTTATGGTGAAAATGTCTTTATTGAGTTCAGGGAAGAAGGCAAAGAGCGTGTTGTACTGAAATCCCGAAGTAAAGATGATGATGACATCATTGCTGTGGCAATGGGATATTTGAAAAAATGAAAAGGTCTTGTTATCTAAGTCTAGTTAGATAAAATAAAGTGATAAATTTTATTTTATTTAAATTGAAAATATGGGAGTGAGAGTGAACTTCGAAGATGACATTTTAAAAGGGAGATATTTTCCTCTTAAAGATCGCAATAGATTAAAAGCGACCATGATAACGCTAATGGTTTTGCTGGCAACACTTTTATTTGCTCTTGACCTGTATGAAAGTTTTGGTAAAGGGTATGAGACCATGACAATGGTTGAGATAAGCATGATCATTATCCTCTCTGCATTGTATCTGCTCTTTCCTCACATTATATCTTTAAACCTGATGATCACCATAACCTTATTGGTCATTACACTTTTTTTGCTCTTTTCTCTAGGCATACCTGATATAAATCCCGAATTCTCACTTTTTTGGATAGCAGCATTACCACTCCCTTTTTTCTACTTTCTTGGTGCGGACAAAGGAATGAAATGGAGTCTGCTGCTTTTTACTACACTGCTGTTGCTGGCATTTGCTGTACGTATGGAGTGGGTAACACTCCTTTATAACAGCGGGCTCATACTACAGATGGCCATAGGATATATCATCATTGCCTATTGGCTTTTTTTGATAGAAAAGGAGAGAAGTGTCAATGCAAACAATTTAACGACGGCACTTGCAGGGCAGGAAGTACTTTTTAAAGAAGTGCACCATCGTACAAAAAACAATATGCAGGTGATGATGGGATTGCTGGAGACACAATCTTTTAAAATAGATGATCCCCATTATAAAAAAATGTTCCAGGCGCATGTTGAACGGATCAAGGCAATGAGTTTGGTACATGAAAATCTTTATAAAAATGAACGGTATGAAAAAGTGGATATGCATAAATACCTAGGAGAACTTGCCGACAATTTACAGAAATTCACATCGCATACTATTATTACAGAGATAGATTTTGTTTATTTGGATATGAAAACAAGTATGAATTTGGGGCTGATCTTCAATGAAGCAGTATCCAATGCGATCGAACATGCCTATAGTGTAGGAAGCGGATATATTGATGCCTCTTTAACCTGTATTGAGCAACAATGTATTTTGAGGATCAAAGATTACGGTAGAGGCTTTAACCTTGACAAAGCATACCATACCCTGGGTATGACGCTCATAGAGGATCTGAGTGCATCATTGCCTAATGGCAGTATGGAGATAAAAGTTTCAGAAGGAACAGAAGTAAAAGTTTATTTTAATACGCAGGAGGAGAGATCATGATATTGCCTAAAAATATTGTTATTGTTGAAGATGAAGTGATAACGCAGCGTTATCTTAAAGATATACTCGCACAATATGATGTAACGATCTCCGGCTGTTTTGACAACGCTGCAGATACCATGGAAGGACTTAAGCATTGTACCTGTGATATGCTTTTAATGGATATTAACATCAAAGGGGCGACAGATGGAATACAGTTGGCAAAAAAACTCTTGGAGCTCTATGATTTCCCGATTATCTTCATCACCGCACATAATGATGATACTACATTTCAAGAAGTTTTGGAGCTTGCCCCTTATGGGTTCATCGGAAAACCTTTTAGCAGCAAAGATATAGTATTTTCTCTACAGCTAGCATATCAGAGATATTGCTCGCATGAGAAAAGTACTGAAAAGGAAAATTCCACAGAAATAAGTGAATATCTCACTTTAAATGAGCATTACAGGTATTCACGTGATTTGAGGACCCTGTATCATGATGATCAGCCGGTAAAGTTGAACATTAAACAAAGTAAACTCCTGGAAGTTCTAGTACATAATGTCAACAGCGCGGTCAGTTATGATACCTTGACATCGACAATATGGAAAGATGATATAGTCTCTGATTCAGCATTGCGTACGCTGGTTTATTCAATGCGCAAACAACTTCCCGATCTTCCCATTGTTTCTCACAGTAAAGTCGGTTATTCCCTGGAAATAAAGCAAAAAAATTAAGTTTTTGACATTTTTATATCATACTCTTATCATACGATTATACCGTATTGAAAAGCCAAACTCAGCGTGAGGTGAGGACGGAAAGCCACGGGACTTTTAATTTAAGTGAGCCGGGTTACCAATAGTGTATAGTATTTCTTCACTAGACAATACTCTTCTACTATTTCCCTTTTCTTCTTTATTTATTGTAAAATGACAAAACAGAATAGAGTGGATTTTTCTTTATATATAAGGGCACCCTCTGCTGGTGCCTTTATCTAGATTCATTATGATCAAGCACATACCATTTTTTTTGCTTCTCTGTATCCAAAAAGGTAGAAAAAAATGTTTTGGAATCCTTTGGAATAACCTTGTGTGACCCAAAACGTACCACCCCACTACACACATGACCATGGTTTTGATAGATAACCCCATCTTGGTCTATGGCAAGGGTAAGACCATCTTCATGGTGCACATGTGATTGGCTTGGTACCGTGATCAAGTAAAGCCATTGGTCTTTACCCAGTGAGAGGAACCCTTTTTTAAACACTCTGACATAATGCATTTTCTTATTATCTGATATTTTTTGTTTAAAACTA
>JANTHR010000003.1 GCA_024762315.1 Sulfurovum sp. | reverse complement strand
CCGATCCGTTTACCGCGGTTATGACAGGTGGTGCAGGTCTCTACGGGGATACCAGAATAGGTTTTGTCATGCACTTTGACCTTTACTTTTCGTGAAGACTGGATACTGTGTACCAAAAAGTGCCCTGTTGCATTTTTGTCAATGGTGGGATCATCTCCTTCATAATATCCCTCATTGGAATAGGGAATATGACAGGAAGAGCAGCCGATCCCCCTGTAGTCTCCTCTTCTTTTACGTCCTTTTCCTCCCGTATGGCAGCGTAGGCACTCCTGGCGCAGATACGTATAGACAGAGAGCGTTGGATCTTTTTCTATCTGCTCTGCTGTAGGTGCAGCAGGGAGTTCTTTCATTTTTTTTGGAAATCCCTGAGGCTCTTTCACACGAAGTTTTTTCATATATTCATCATATACTTTGGTGCCAATACGCTTATGTATATCTTCATTTCCAAAATTACTGTGGTTATGGTCATATCCGTCTTTGGCACCAAACCCCCAGAGTGCACCGTGGATCTTCCCTGCTTCTGTTGCCATAAGATTGTTCCATTGGGCAGCCACCTGTTTTTTATGACACATTCCACAAGTGTTTTCATTGATCCATGGACTGCCCGGATCAGGGTAAAACGCTTTAGGCCCTTCATTGTCTTCAAAGTACTCCGGAGTACCTTTGTGAGCCTCCTCTTTCACCGTTGCTTCGGCGTTACCTCCGTGACAGACCACACAGTCATTGCCTGTCACATCTGCCTCATCCGCTTTGGCAAAGATCTTCTCCATCATTTTGGACTTGTGATCCCTGATATGCTCTATGCCTTTATGGCAACTTAGACAGGTATTGTTCTCTCCGTACAGAAACGTAAACAACAATCCAATGATAAATATTTTTTTCATTTATTGCTCCCGGCCACTCAACAGTATAAGCGATTATAGCAAAAATGACCAAAATCAGAGTATAACCCAAGTCATGATATAATCATCTTCACTATAAATCAGGAATAGACTATGACAAAATTTTTTACAGATCATCAAGAACGTTGGATTACCGGAATTGTTTTACTTGCAGTTGTCGGGTTTATCGGCTGGATTGACAATTTTTTTGTTATGTGGGCTTTTTTGGGGCTTATTTATATTTTCGCTTTCTATGAAGCGATGAAACTCTTTAAACTTGTATCTCCACCAGCCTATTTTTGGGCTGCGCTTTTATGGATTTTTGCCTATTTTTACCCTAATCCCGATGATCTTTTCTTCCTCGTTGCTATACTTTTTGGGGCTTCTCTTGCCTATTTGCATAACTTTGACAAAAAACTCATTTTTCCTTTTCTCTACCCTGTCAGCGGCATTCTCTTTTTCCTCATTCTCTATGAAGACTTTGGGATACAGGCGATGTTCTGGCTGCTTGTCACCGTCGCACTGACGGATATAGGAGCATTCTTTACAGGCAAAGCCATCGGGAAAACCAAATTTTCCGACACATCCCCCAACAAAACACTTGAAGGGGTCATTGGGGGGATTACTGTTGCAACCATATTCGGTACCTATGCAGGCCTTTACATTGCACCGTTTTGGACAGCCCTGGTTGTTACGCTGGTCACTGCAACCGCATCTGTATTTGGTGACCTGTTTGAATCTTATCTTAAGCGTGAAGCAGGCGTAAAAGATTCCGGTGACCTGCTTCCCGGGCATGGCGGGATACTCGACAGGATCGACGGATACCTTTTTGGTGCACCGATGATGGTCATTGCCCTGAGAGCCTTTTTGTAGTCCATGTCAAGCATCGTTCTTCTAGGTTCTACCGGCTCCATCGGGGTCAATACCCTCCTTATAGCCAAACGCTACAACATTGCCGTAGAGGCACTTGTAGCAGGCAACAACATCGATCTTCTCAATGCACAGATCAAAGAATATCATCCTGAAGCGGTGGCCATTGCCAATGAAGCAGACAGACATAAAGTCAATCATCCTAATGTACTTTGCGGTACAGAAGGAATACTCTCGGTCATAGAAGCGTCAAAAAGCCAAACCATCGTCAATGCGCTTGTAGGGTATGCGGGGCTTGCGCCTACACTTAAAGCAACAGCGCTTGGTAAACGTGTAGCACTTGCCAACAAAGAGTCACTGGTCGTTGCAGGTGAATTCATCGATATGTCACTCATCACCCCCATAGACTCTGAACACTTTGGCCTCTGGTACCTGATGAATGACCGTCCTATCTCTAAACTTTACATTACCGCAAGCGGTGGAGCATTCAGGGACTGGGAACTCGAAAAGATGAAAGATGCCACTTTCTCAGATGCCCTCAAGCACCCCAACTGGTCCATGGGGAACAAGATCACCATAGATTCAGCCACCATGACCAACAAACTCTTTGAACTTTTAGAGGCCAAATGGCTTTTTGACACTAGCAGTATTGATGCAGTGATAGAAAAAAAATCCATCATCCATGCTTTGGTAGAATTTAAAGACGGCTCAACCACTGCACACTTTGCAGGAGTAGATATGAAACTTCCCATTGCTTTTGCTCTCAGAGGAGAAGTAACCGAGGAGATCCTTCCTCCAACTGATCTGCTTGGAATCGGTGCTTTGGAGTTTTTGCCTATAGAGGCAGAACGTTACCCTATCTGGAACATCAAAGAGCATATTTTGGACAACCCGCATTTAGGTGTCGTGGTCAATGCTGCCAATGAAGTGGCCATAGCGGCTTTTCAAAAAGAGCAGTGTTCTTTTTTTGGGATGAGTGACATGGTTTTGGCTGCCTATGAGAAATTCGGAGATGTCAAAGCAGCAAACATAGATGAAATTATTGAGATAGATAAAGAGGTGAGGCATTATGTTGGATCACGGTAGAGTGTTGTGGCCCCACAACACCAAATCAACATGCGAATCAATGGTGCTGCCAGGGGATTTGACAATAGGCTTATGCAGGAAATCACTAAATGATTTCTCGTACAACACCCTACGGAATGTATCATGAAAGTCCTTATTTTGCACGGTTGGGGCGGCTCAGATGCACCGCATTGGCAAGCGGAACTTGCATGTGAAATAGCCAGGAATTACGGTACTGTCTCTTTCCCTCTGCTTGACAACTGCCACTTCCCTTCTAAAAACAGATGGCTTAAACAGGTTAAACAGATACTCAAAGAGTTTAGGCCTGATACTGTGGTCTGCCACTCACTTGCCAATACACTTTGGTTTTGGCTCTGCCGGGAAAAGGGGATGACAGGAGTGGAGAGACTCTTTATGGTCTCACCTCCCAGTTTACAAACTAAAGAGAACACGATTAAAACTTTTTTTCCATGCGAAATGCCAAAAAATATCTATGCAAAAGAGATACATATGATCGTCTCAGATAATGACCCTTGGGTAGAGACAGAGGAAGCACAACAGATCGCTTCACACTATCATGCAACCTTTACGACACTCCACAATGCCGGACATATCAATGCTGACTCCGGATATGGGAAATGGGAATTGATAGAGCAATTAGTCATAGGAGAAAAAAATGATAAAGATTTGTAGGGTGTTGTGCCCGCACAACACCAAATCAACATACCAATCAATGGTGTTGTCATGGGACAACACCCTACAGAGGTTATCATGATTTTAAGCATAGAATCCAGCTGCGATGACAGCTCCATAGCCATTACCGAAATAGCCACCAAAAAAGTCCTCTATCATAAAAAGATCTCTCAGGAAGCAGAACATTCCTGTTATGGCGGTGTCGTACCTGAACTGGCATCCAGACTCCATGCAGTAGCTTTGCCTGAAATACTGGCAGAGACAAAACCCTACTTTGACACACTTAAAGCAGTTGCCGTGACCAATCAGCCGGGGCTGGGCGTAACACTGCTTGAAGGGATCGCTATGGCAAAAACACTCGCTTCCCTGTTAAAGATCCCACTCATTCCCGTACACCATTTAAAGGGTCATATCTACTCTTTATTCATTGAAAAAGAGACACAGTTCCCCCTTTTGGTACTGCTTATCTCCGGTGGACATACGCAGATCATCAGGGTTGAAAGTTTTGAACATATGGAGATACTTGCCACCAGCATGGATGACTCTGTAGGGGAGAGTTTTGACAAGTGTGCCAAAATGATGGGTCTGGGTTACCCGGGCGGCCCACTCATAGAACAACTGGCATTAAAAGGGGATGAGGACCGTTTTGATCTCCCTGTACCGCTGCGTAATTCACCACTGATCGCCTTTTCTCTCTCCGGGTTAAAGAATGCCGTACGTTTGGTCGTAGAAAAGCTTGGCGGGGCATCTGAGATGTCTGAACAGGACAAGGCAGACCTCTCTGCCTCTTTCCAAAAGGCAGTGAAACGTCATCTACTTCAAAAAAGCAAAAAGGTCTTTGCAAAAGAGCCCATCAAAGATTTTGCTATCGTTGGTGGTGCTTCTGCGAACAAATATCTGCGAAATGCTTATGAAAACCTCTGTAAAGAGTTCCATAAAACCCTTCATGTCGCTCCCCTGCAATACTGTTCCGACAATGCAGCCATGATAGGAAGATATGCCCTTGATGCCTATGCAAAAAAAGACTTTATCGACCCCGAAGAAATCGACATTGTGAGCACCAAAAAGCAGCAAGCAGGGATGTTATTGTAATACACAAAATACAAAACGATATCTGCTCCCCGTCCCTGCCCCCTGCCCCCTTATTTTATGCCCCCTTTCTAAGCTGTTTTTAGCTAAAATAGTTACTATTATAAACTACGCAAAAAGCGACTAGTCGCGTGAGCTTTCTGCTGAAGAAAATTCAGCGTTAGCGTAGTCAAATGGAGTTTGTTCATTTGGCGTTGCAATCAAATGGTAGGAGTCTCAAAATGGCAGAATATGGAGCTAGCAATATTAAAGTCCTTAAAGGACTGGAAGCAGTAAGAAAAAGACCTGGAATGTACATCGGTGATACATCGACCAAAGGTCTTCATCACCTTGTATATGAAGTTGTGGACAACTCAATAGATGAGGCGATGGCAGGGTTTTGTGACACCATAAAAGTGACACTGACCAAAGCAGGTTCGGCGATCATTGAAGACAACGGTCGCGGTATTCCTGTTACGGAACATCCTACAGAGAAAATATCGGCTGCTACTGTTGTTTTGACCGTACTTCATGCCGGCGGTAAGTTTGATAAAGATACCTATAAAGTCTCAGGAGGGCTTCACGGGGTCGGTGTTTCAGTCGTGAATGCTCTTTCCAAGGATCTGCATCTGACTGTTTTTAAAGATGGTGAGATCCATGAGCAGTCTTTTCAAAAAGGTATTCCCCAGGAACCCCTGAAAACGACAGGAACCACACGAAAAAAAGGGACAAAAATAGAATTCTGGCCGGATGACAGTATCTTTACCGAGAGTGTCACTTTCCAAAAAGAGATCCTCATGAAACGCTTCAAGGAACTCTGCTATCTAAACCCTCGTATCACGATTGAATTCAAAGATGAACGTGACGGTACCAAAGAGACCTACCATTTTGAAGGCGGTATCAAACAGTTCGTTGAAGATATGAACACAAGAGAGCCTCTCTCTACAGCACAGTTCTTTCAGGGCAAAGCAGATGATATTGAAATAGATATCGCTTTAATGTATTGCGATGCAGACAGCGAAAAAACGCTCTCTTTTGTGAACAATATCAAAACGCCTGAAGGCGGTACACATGAGGCAGGCTTCAGAGCCGGGCTTACGCGCTCGATGGCAAGCTACATCTCTAAAAATGCCAATGCAAAAGAGAAAAATACCAAAATCACAGGTGACGACTGCAAAGAAGGCCTTATTGCTATTGTTTCCGTACGTGTACCTGAACCACAATTTGAAGGACAGACCAAAGGGAAACTAGGTTCAAGCTATGTGCGTCCGTTAGTACAAAAATTCTTCTCTGAGCACTTCAACAAATACCTTGAAGAAAATCCCATAGAAGCCAAGGCTATCATGGCACAGGTACTGCTTGCCGCACGTGGTAGAGATGCCGCCAAAAGAGCAAAAGACCTGGTCAAACGTAAAGATTCCATGAGTATCGGTACCCTTCCGGGTAAACTGGCTGACTGCCAAAGTAAAGACCCTGAGATCTCTGAGATCTATCTGGTGGAAGGGGACTCTGCAGGCGGTTCTGCAAAACAGGGCCGTGACAGAGTATTTCAGGCAATTCTGCCACTTAAAGGTAAGATCCTTAACGTTGAGAAAGCAAGACTTGAAAAGATACTCAAGTCAGATGAGATCAAAAATATGATCACGGCACTGGGTTGCGGGATCGGCGATGAATTTGATGAAGACAAACTCAGATACCACAAGATCATCATCATGACCGATGCCGATGTTGACGGTAGTCATATTCAGACACTGCTGATGACATTCTTCTTCAGATTCTTACGACCGGTCATTGAAAAAGGGTACCTCTACCTTGCTCAACCACCGCTTTACCGTTATAAAAAAGGGAAGAATGAAACTTATCTGAAAGATGACAAAGCACTCAATGATTTCCTTATTGAAAACGGTATTTCAGTGATCGAGAGTGAGACGATGGGGCAAGCCGATCTTGTGGATCTATTTAAACTGGTAGCCTATTATCAAATGACACTTAAAGAGATAGAGAAACGTTTTGCACTCCCTGAAGTAGTGCGTTACATGATCGAAAATCCGGATATTATCGGTACATCAAATAAAGCATTGGCAAAGACACTTGAAAAATACATTGCCGACTTAGGCTACAATATTCTGAACAAAACCATTAGCGAAGAGAGATTGCATTATTTCGTGCAAACCAATGACGGACTTGAAGAGCTGATCGTTGACGATATCCTCTTTACCAACCCGCACTACAATGAGGCGATCCATATTCACCAAAAGATACAGGAGCACATCACGGATGAATTTAAGGACAAAGACCTGCTTACGCTTTTTGCCGAAGTTGAAGCCTCTGCTAAAAAAGGTGCTTACATCCAACGCTACAAAGGTCTGGGGGAAATGAACCCTGAACAACTCTGGGAAACAACCATGACCCCGGACAACAGACGTTTGCTTCAGGTGAAAATAGATGATGTGGAAGAGGCAAGTGATACTTTCACACTCTTTATGGGTGATGAAGTTGAACCAAGAAGAAACTACATTGAAAGCCATGCCAAAGATGTTAAACACCTGGATGTTTAATGTTATTGTCGGAACTGGAAGAAAGAGAACGTCGTTTTAAACTTGCTCTTCGGGCAGGCATCCCTCTGCTTGTTCTTATTTTTTTAGTACTCTATGCAGTATTCTTCCAGGATGAAGAACTGTCCCTGACCTTAACCAACAAATTTTTAATCGCCGGCATTGTTTTCATTACGATCTATTTTATCTACTTCCTCATAGAGCTGAGTGTACAGGAAACTCTTATTGACCAAACAACTCAGGGCTTCAATCAAAAAGCATTTATTCATAAGCTGGAACGCTACAGACCCACTTCTTTAGTCCTGTTGACCATCGAGAATCTTTCAACACTGAATGAACACTACAGTATTGAACAGATCGATCATCTTCTCTATACCATGGTACATAAACTAAATCATATCTTTAAACAACATGGCTTGGATCATGTATTTATCGGCAGACTCTACGGTGCAGAATTCGTTATTGCCCTGAACAACAACAGTGAGAAGATTCAGTCGATCATGGAGCAGTTTATACAAGAAAACAAGACTATTCATGACATAGAAGTAGATTATAAATTTGCCATTGCTACCCATACTGGTGGAGATTTTAAGAAGCTCATTGTACAACTCAAAGATATTATTGCAGCACAAAGAAAAGAAATCTCCGAACCAAAAGAGTCTAATGTCATTAAAAATACCGAAGAGATATCCCAGATAGAAACAAATATCATAACCGCCATAGAAGAAGAGAAACTTCTACTCTCTTTCAGGCCCCTGCTCAATACAAGAAGCGATCAGATAGATATTTATGAGATATCCGTAAAACTCAAATCAGACACCACCGGAGACATATTGCCCAGGGTCTATCTTCCTGTTGTTAACCGCCTGGGTCTAGGCAGGGATTATGACTTTATTTTATTCAAACATGTGGTCGATCTGCTTCCGCTGGTCGATGAGACTATTGCATTTTCATTTAACCTTTCTCCTTTCTCTTTAAGAGACAAAACATTTCAGAATAAATTTTTTACTTATCTAAAAGAGAAACATGTTGATCCTTCCCGTTTGATCATAGAACTCTATGAGAGAAAAACACACCATAACCTTAGCGGTTACCTTAAGACACTCAACACCTTTAGATCCAAAGGTGTCCGCATCGCTATTGACAACTTCGGCTCCTCCAATGCCTCCATGGAGTACATGAAACATTTTAAATTCGATCTTATACAATTCGACAGAGACTATGTTACAAAACTTGACGATGTCAATACCTATGCAATGCTGACCTCCTTGGTCAAAATGTCGAAAGATCTGCATATTACCACTGTTGCCAAATGGGTTGACAAAGAATCACAAAAAAACAGACTCAAAGCACTCGGTATAGACTATCTGCAAGGATTTGGTATCGCAAAATCCATCACAGAGAAAACACTTATTGACAGATACAATTAAAGGATACAAATGAAATACGGTGAAAAAGAGATACAGGAATTTAATATTGATTCTGAAGAGAATTTCTGGCCAAATGAACACGAAAAGAACTACACGATCAACATAGAACTACCGGAATTCATGTGTTTATGCCCGCGTTCGGGCTATCCGGACTTCGCAACGATGAAGCTCTCCTATGTCCCAAATAAAAAAGTCATAGAACTCAAAGCCCTCAAACTATACATTAACTCGTTTATGTATAGACATATCTCGCATGAAAATTCTGCAAATGAGATCTATGATGCACTCTATAGCAATCTAGAGCCAAGATCCATGAAACTCATTGCAGATTTCAACCCTAGAGGAAATGTACATACTGTCATAGAGATTGACAGTGAGAAGTGTTGGTAAACAAGAGCTATTTCTTGTTCATAATTTCCAAGCCAGAATAACGGAGCAAAGTAACCACGGTTGAAAAAAAGAAAGTATGACAATATGTCATATTTTTAGCCTCCCTTCCAAAAATCTATTATTATTTCATTACCTATACACAAGGATACCGATGATAGATTTTCATGAAGTGATGCAAAGAATTAAAAAAATTCTCTCCATTCAAACCAAAAAAGAAAAGATACTGGATAAAGATATTGCTTTAGCTCTTCAGCTTGACCCGCAATACTATGCTGTCATAAAAAAACGTAAAAAAATTCCTTTTGAATCCATCGCATACTTTTCTCACTCTCATAAGTTGAATATGAATTGGATACTTTTAGAACAAAAACCTCAATATTTGACCTAAAAGAATTTTATAGCTATAATTAATGGCTACAAATTCACAAATAAAGGAAGAAGAATGAGCAAAAGAGATGAAAAAATAGAGCACTATACTGCAGAGGCCAAGAAACTTGGTTTAAATGTATCTGCTGACCTCATAGCTAAAGTAACCGCAGGACTTGGACCGTCTATCTACAAAAAAGACAGTGAGACAGTATCATGTTCTCAGGCCTCAGAGCTGGAGACAGTGAAAAAAAATTTCTTACAAAAAAAGCTTGGCTTAGCAGCCGATGATGCTAAGTTTGATGCTGCCATCAAAAAAGTATGTGAAGCAATGGGTACATCAAACAGAAACAAATACAGAGCTCTTTTTTATGCAATGCTTGCCAAAGAGTTCAACAAAGAATCTGTTTACGCATAAGAGATCAAAGAAGGTTTATATCCTGATAAACAGGATATATTTCTTCTCTTCATCATTTTTACCAAATCCTACGATCTCCATATTCTTATAGTGAACATTCACATCCATTCTAAGCTCATACATCATCGCACCCGTATCAAGTATCAAAAGAGGTGGAATAAGTGCTCCTATGCTCACTCTCTTGCTGCTGCCATCTATTTTAAACTCAAGTTGTCTCTTATCATCATTTAACACAGCTAAATTCAAAGGTGCTTCACCAGCATAAATAAGTTTAGAACTATCATTAGCATCTTGTTTTAACAATCCAGCAGTCACAAGATACTCATCATGGTTCCCAATCTGCTCACGCACATCCTCTATGAGGTCTATAATGAATTTCATTTTTTTCCTTTAAATACTATTGTATGCTAATTTCAGAGTTAAAATAGTAATATTCATACTTCTCGTAATAGTTAAGTTCGGAGTTAATTTTCTGTAGATTTGAGTGAACGTGTTTTGTGTAGAGAAGGAGCGTACAATAGGTACGTGACCGAACGAAATAAAGCTCGTTCAGTCGAATATGCAGTAAAGAAACCCGAAATTAGCTGTTACGCTTTTCGATGATTTCCTTAGCTACATTCGCCGGAACTTCCTCATAATGATCGAATTCCATCGCATATGTTGCACGTCCCTGAGTCATAGATCTAAGGTCTGTTGAGTAACCGAACATTTCTGAAAGTGGTACGAATGCATTAACGATCTTGTTACCTGCTCTGTCATCCATACCTGAAACGTTTCCTCTTCTTTTGGCAACGTCACCAATAACATCACCCATGAACTCTTCCGGCACTTCTACTTCAACTTTCATCATTGGTTCAAGAATGACAGGATTCGCTTCTCTCGCACCTTCACGGAACCCCATAGAACCTGCAAGTTTAAACGCCATCTCAGAGGAGTCAACGTCGTGATAAGAGCCGTCATAAAGTGTGACTTTTACATCTTCAACAGGGTATCCTGCCTGAATACCTCTTTGCATTGCTTCCTGGATACCTTTGTTGACCGGCTGAATAAACTCTTTTGGTACAACCCCACCTTTGATCTCATCAACAAACTCATACCCAAACCCTGGTTCCTGTGGCTCGATCTTAAGGTAAACATGACCAAATTGTCCACGACCACCAGACTGTTTCGCATACTTATACTCTTTGTTGACCGCTTTTCTGATCGTTTCACGGTATGCAACTTGTGGTGCACCCACTTCAGCTTCAACTTTGAATTCTCTTTTCATTCTGTCAACAAGGATCTCAAGGTGAAGTTCACCCATTCCTGAAATAATAGTTTGGCCGGACTCTTCATCAGTAGAAACACGGAAAGATGGATCTTCTGCAGCAAGTTTACCAAGTGCAAGCCCCATTTTTTCCTGGTCAGCTTTTGTTTTAGGCTCAACTGCAACAGAAATAACCGGATCCGGGAAATCCATTCTTTCAAGTACCACTTTATCTTTATCTGAACAAAGTGTATCACCCGTCGTTGTAGATTTAAGTCCAACAACCGCACCGATCTCACCGGCGTAGATTTCAGATACCTCTTCTCTTTTAATAGCGTGCATTTTCATAATACGGCCGATACGCTCTTTTTTCTCTTTTGTAGAGTTAAGTACGTAAGAACCTGATTCCAAAGAACCGCGGTATACACGAATAAATGTCAACTGTCCAACAAACGGGTCAGTCATAATTTTAAATGCAAGAGAAGCAAATTCACCGTCGTCTGTAGACTCAACGGTAACTTCAGCATCTTCATCTTCCATTTTTGTACCTTTGATCGCAGGTGCCTCTACTGGAGATGGAAGGTAGGCAACAACAGCATCAAGAAGTGTTTGAACACCTTTGTTCTTAAAGGCAGTTCCTGGAAGCATAGGTACTACGTGCATACCGATACATGCTGCTTTGATACCGGCAACAATCTCTTCTTGTGTCAACTCTTCACCCTCAAGGAATTTTTCCATAAGCTCTTCGTTGCCATCAACCTCTGAGATACCTTCGATCATCTTCTCTCTATACTCTTCAGCCTGGTCTTGAAGCTCTGGACGGATATCCTGCTCATGGTATGCTGAACCCATTGCGGCATCTTCATCCCATACGATCTCTTTCATCTTAACAAGATCAACCACACCCTCGAAGTTCTCTTCAGCTCCGATAGGAAGCTGGATGACAAGCGGGTTACCTTTGAGTCTGTCTCTGATCTGTCTCTCAACTTCTAGGAAATCAGCACCTGTTCTGTCCATTTTGTTAACAAAAACCAATGAAGGTACACCATAACGGTTTCTTTGTCTCCATACTGTCTCAGATTGTGGTTGAACCCCACCAACCGCACAGAATACAGATACAGCACCATCAAGAACTCTCATTGAACGCTCAACTTCGATCGTAAAGTCAACGTGACCCGGAGTGTCAATAATGTTAATTTGTTTACCTAGCCACTCACAGGTTGTTGCAGCAGAAGTAATGGTAATACCACGTTCTTGCTCCTGTTCCATCCAGTCCATGGTTGCCGCACCATCATGTACTTCACCGATCTTGTGCTCAACACCTGTATAGAAAAGAATTCTTTCAGTGGTGGTTGTTTTCCCCGCATCAATGTGAGCAGCGATACCGATGTTTCTTACGTCTTCAAGTTTGTGTGATCTTGCCATACCTTACTTCCTTACCATCTGTAGTGAGCAAACGCTTTGTTCGCTTCAGCCATTTTATACGTATCTTCTTTCTTCTTGAAAGCAGCACCTTTTTCAGTAGCAGCATCCATAAGCTCATTGCTTAGACGCTCCATCATTGTTCTTTCATTTCTTTTTCTAGCTGCATCCACGATCCATCTGATACCCAGAGATTGCTGTCTTGCAGGTCTTACTTCGATAGGCACCTGATAGGTTGCTCCACCGACTCTTCTTGATTTTACTTCCATTACAGGCTTGACGTTATCCATCGCTTTATTGAATACTTCAATACCTTTTTCACCAGATTTTGATTCAATTCTCTCTAACGCAGCATACATTACTTTTTGCGCTGTGCTTTTTTTACCATCAAGCATAACTGCATTGATGAACTTTGTTAATACTTTAGAACCGTGTACTGGATCTGGCAATACCGGTCTAACGGGAGCTTTTCTTCTTCTCATTATTTTTCCTCTTCAATCTTATATTGTTGATTTACTCAAGTCTTGTCCCCTAAGGATAATGACAACACCTGTTTGAAGTCTGTTCCCAGACTAAACTATTACTTTATAACTCTTTTAAATAATATTTAATTATTTAGGTTTTTTAGTACCGTATTTAGATCTTGCAACCGTTCTACCTGTAACACCTGAAGCATCGAGTGCACCACGAACGATGTGATACTTCACACCAGGTAAATCTTTAATTCTTCCTCCACGTACCAGTACGATAGAGTGTTCTTGAAGGTTGTGACCTTCACCACCGATATAAGAGATCACTTCAAATCCGCTTGTTAATCTAACTTTTGCAACTTTTCTCAAAGCTGAGTTAGGTTTCTTTGGAGTTGTAGTATAAACTCTTGTACATACGCCTCTTCTTTGAGGACATTTTACGAGTGCAGGTGATTTTGATTTTTTCACTTGCTTTTTACGTTCTTTACGAATCAATTGGTTAATTGTAGGCAAATCGTTTTCCTTTCTGGTTAGTTTGAATTGAGATCATCTCTCTTGAATCTGGGTTCTTACACCACATTAAAACATTCATCTTGAATATTTTTATCTAGTATAGTCATACAGATTTTTGGAGGCATATTATATCGAAAAATTCTTGATTTTTTCTTAGAGGATGGCCTATACCGTAGAGCCGACAAGATCGGCCACTCGGTATATGAAGTTTTATTATCAATAAAGGCCGGGGTTACCGACCATGCAAACCAAACTATTCTACTGAACCCAGTTTAATATCATCTGTATCGATCATACCTGTACCCACAGGGATGAGACGACCGATGACAACATTCTCTTTAAGATCTTCCAGGGTATCTACCGTGCCTGCAATAGATGCAGAGGTAAGTACTTTTGTTGTATCCTGGAATGAGGCCGCAGAGATAATGGAGTCTGCACCCACTGCTGAACGTGTAATACCAACCAGCATCGGTTCGGCAATTGCCGGTTCTCCGCCAAGTTTAATGACATCTTCATTCTCTTCCTGGAATTTACGGCGAGAGACAATGTCACCGGCAATGAATTTGCTGTTACCGCTTTCAACTACTTTTACCTGTCTCATCATTTGAGACGTAACGATCTCGATGTGTTTATCCGAGATATTCACCCCTTGTCTACGGTAGACCATTTGCACTTCAGAGACAATGTACTCATACAATGCTTTCTCGCCAAGAGCCGCAAGGATATCATGACTTGAAATAATTCCATCAGTCAACTTTTCACCCGCATGCACATATTCACCCGCATGCACAAGGGCTACTTTGTTTTTATCTATGAACTGCTCAGTCATTTGACCGTTGTCTCCCGTAATAATAAGTCTCTCTTTACCGCGTAACGGTTTACCGAAACTGACTACCCCGTCTATCTGTGCAATAAGTGCAATATCTTTAGGACGTCTTGCTTCAAAAAGTTCAGATACCCTTGGAAGACCCCCGGTAATATCTTTTGATTTGATCGCTGCTTTTGGTGTTTTAGCCAAAATATCGGCAATACTTACCTCATCTCCATCTTTAACAAAAAGGATCGTCTTGGGATCAAGCTGATAACGGATCAGCTCTCCCCCCTCTGTTGCAAGGATGATTGCAGGTTTATACGCTGCCGGAATATGTTCATTAAGCTCGAGTCTTGTGTCTCCTGTTACTTCGTCAAACTGTTCAACTACGGTTACACCCGGAATAATATCTTCAAACTTCAATGTACCTTTTTGCTCAGCAATAATAGGTTCTGAATACGGATCCCACTCCGCAATCACAACTTGAGTAGCAGTTTCAGGCGCAGAAAGTGTATCTCCTCGTTGTACTGCTGCATCACTGTCCACTTGAACAATTGAACCTCTTGAGATATAGTGTCTCGCCGCCTCTCTATTGTTCTCATCAACGATCACGGCAAAGAGACCTTTTTCATCCACTTTTGTATTGGCGTTGAATTTATCGGTTGCCTCAAGGTAATCTCCTTTAAGCAAGAAGAATTTCACTTTACCTTTGGATTCAGCTTTTACTTCTTGTGTCACTGGAGCACCATCTTCCACCTTAAGTTCTGATGCAAAAGGAATACGGCTAGGAATAGACCACCCTTCATTGATTACCTCAACAATAGAGTCACCCTCTTCTACATTATCACCATCTTTAAGCGGTAGGAAGAACTTACCTTCGATCTTACCGGCAACACCTGCAAGCTCGTTTGATTTCGCAACATCTGATTTTCTAAGATTATATTTCACCTCATCTTGATCTTTTGCCCGTACTGAAATGATCACTTCATCATGTGTTACAACGATCGAAACTTTACCTGAAGTGATAGCTTTGATCTTTGGTTCAACCAAAAGTACACCTGCATTTCTTCTATTGGCAACAATAAGATTGCCTTCTCTGTTACGATACACTGAAAGATTGTAATATCTTACAAAACCTTCTTTGGAGGCAACAACGGAACGCTCTTCTTTGCCGGCAGTTGCCGTACCCCCGGTGTGGAAGGTACGCAGTGTCAGCTGCGTACCCGGCTCACCGATAGATTGTGCTGCAATGACACCTACTGCTTCACCACGCTTGACAATTTTGTTGTCTGCCATGTTCAAGCCGTAACATTTCGCACAAAGGCCTTTTGGTGCCTTACAGGATGAAGGTGCTCTCATTACTACAGATCTTACACCTGCCTCCTGCACTCTGGCCGCAGTCTCTTCATCGATCATAGTACCTTCAGAGACAAGTACTTCTGATGTGATTGGGTCTATAATATCTTCAGCCAGTACTCTGCCGTAGATACGATCTGCCAACGGCTCGATCATCTCGTTACCCACAACAATATCAGAAACTTCAACACCTTCATGTGTGCCACAATCTGTCATAGATATTTTCACATTTTGCGCAACATCAATAAGTTTTCTTGTTAGGTAACCTGCATTTGCTGTCTTGAGTGCTGTATCGGCAAGACCTTTTCTTGCACCATGTGTTGAAATAAAATACTCAAGTACATTCAACCCTTCACGGAAGTTCGACGTAATAGGTGTCTCAATAATAGACCCGTCCGATTTCGCCATAAGACCCCTCATACCTGAAAGCTGTCTGATCTGGGCGGCAGAACCCCTCGCCCCTGAATCAGCCATCATATGAACCGAGTTGAATCCTTCTTTATCCTGTCTGATCAAATTCATAAGGCCTTCTGCAATACTATTATTTGCATCTGTCCAGATATCAATAATTTTGTTATAACGCTCTTGATCAGTAAGAAGACCTGCTCCAAATTGTTTCTGGATCTCTTTCACTTCTTCTTTTGCTTCAGTAACACGGCCTACTTTGAGTTCAGGGATTTTAATATCATCTATAGAGATCGAAACGCCTACTTTGGTAGCATATCTGAACCCCATATCCTTAAGATCATCAAGGAATCCGGCTGATTCAGCTACACCGCCTATTTTGTAAATATAATCGACCAATGCACCGATATCTTTCTTCTTTAGTACTTTATTCCAATATTTTTCCGGCACATAATCAGGGATGATCGATTTCAAGATCAATCTACCCGCTGTGGATTTTACGATCTTTCCGTCGAGTACTGTTCTGATACGGGCATTAAGATCAAGTGATTGCTGTTCAAATGCAATTTCCACTTCTTCAACATTTGCAAAAAGTTTGTTTTCGCCTTTGACATCATTTTTCTCAAGCGTCAAATAGTAAAGTCCCAAGATCATATCCTGAGAAGGTACAGCAATTGCTTTACCTGATGCAGGAAGCAAGATATTCATTGAGGCAAGCATCAATACTTTGGCTTCTGCGACAGCTTCATCTGAAAGTGGTACGTGTACCGCCATCTGATCCCCATCGAAGTCGGCGTTGAACGCAGAACATACAAGCGGGTGCAACTGGATCGCTTTACCTTCAATAAGCCTTGGGTGGAATGCCTGGATCGAAAGTTTGTGAAGCGTTGGTGCACGGTTTAAAAGAATTGGATAATTATCAACTACCTCTTCAAGGCATTCCCATACTTCATTCTCTTGTTTTTCAATCATCTTCTTCGCTTGTTTTAGCGTCGTTGCATACCCTTTTTCTTCAAGTTTTGCCATCAGGTGTGGCTTAAAGAGTTCGATCGCCATTTTCTTTGGAAGTCCACACTGATCCATACGCAAGTCAGGCCCCACAACGATAACAGAACGCCCAGAGAAGTCCACACGCTTACCAAGAAGGTTTTGTCTAAAACGTCCCTGCTTACCTTTAATAACTTCTGAAAGTGACTTGAGTGGTCTTTTGTTTGCTCCCTTAACTGCATTTCCTCTTCTACCGTTATCAAAAAGTGCATCCACTGCTTCCTGGAGCATTCTTTTTTCGTTTCTGACGATGATCTCAGGCGCATCAAGTTCTACCAGTCTTTTCAAACGCTGGTTACGGTTGATCACTCTTCTGTAAAGGTCATTCACATCTGAGACTGCAAATTTACCGCCGTCAAGACTTACAAGCGGTCTAAGATCCGGCGGAAGAACAGGAAGCTGTGTCAACATCATCCATTCCGGTCTGTTTCCTGAATGAAGGAATGCTTCGATCACTTTAAGACGTTTAACAATTGTTTTTCTTTTTGCTTCAGATTTTGTCGCCTCAATATCTTCTTTCAATTGTGCGAACATATCTACAAGATCAAGCTCGGCAAGCAATTCCTGAATGATCTCTCCACCCATTCTTGCATCCAATCCTGTCTCTCCAAAGCGTTGTACGATCTGCTGGTACTGTTCTTCATTCAATACATCATATTTTTGTAATGGGTTTAAGCCTTCATTATCATAACTTGCTTCACCCGGTGTTTTAACAATATAGGCTTCATAATAAAGTACTCTCTCAAGATCTTTCATCTTTACACCTAAAAGTGTACCGATTCTTGATGGGAGTGAAGATACATACCAAATGTGTGCGACCGGTGCAATAAGATCAATATGTCCCATGCGGTTTCTTCTTACTTTAGAGGTGGTTACTTCAACACCACATTTTTCACAAACTACACCTTTATAACGCATCTTTTTATATTTTCCACAAAGACACTCATAGTCTCTGATCGGTCCGAATATCTTCGCACAAAAAAGACCGTCACGCTCTGGTTTGAGGGTTCTATAGTTAATTGTTTCGGGTTTTTTTACTTCACCAAAACTCCACGAAAGGATCTTCTCCGGACTTGCAACCCTAAGTTGCAATGCCGCTATATCCTTCGGTCTCTCTTCACTGCTAAGATCTATTGGTGTTAAATTCTCTAAAAACTTACTCATTTTCACCCTCCACTTCTTTTTTACTCTCATATAACTCTGTATCCAATCCAAGTGCCTGAAGCTCTTTGGTTAATACGAACATAGTTTCCGGTACACCGGATGCCGGTACAGATTCGCCTTTCGTAATGGCTCTGTAGGCTCTCGCTCTACCGTCAACATCATCCGATTTGATGGTCAGCATCTCTTTAAGGATATGTGACGCACCATAGGCTTCAAGTGCCCAGACTTCCATTTCTCCGAACCTTTGTCCACCAAAGAGCGCTTTACCTCCCACTGGCTGCTGGGTAACAAGTGAATATGGACCTGTTGAACGGGCATGCACTTTTTCATCAACAAGGTGATGAAGTTTTAACATATACATATATCCGACATTTACCCTCTCGATCATCTTTTCGCCTGTTTTTCCATCATACAGTGTTGTTTTTCCATCACTGTCTATTTTGGCCATTTCAAAAAGTTTTTCAAATTCTTCTTTGTCCGCCCCTTCAAATACCGGCGCGGCAAAACGTACTCCCTTGGCCCAGTCTCTTCCATATCTGATCAGATCATCATCGCTCATATTGCCCAATACTTCTTTGGCATTCATAAGCTTTGCGACATCTGCGATCTCTATCATTTTGGCCCTAAGATTTTTAACAAAATCTGCCTTTTGCTCATTGAACATTTCTTCTATCTGCTCACCAAGCTTTTTACCTACGAGTCCAAGATGCACTTCAAGAATCTGTCCTATATTCATACGGGAAGGTACACCCAGCGGATTAAGGATGATCTCCACAGGTCTTCCGTCTTCCATATACGGCATATCGATCTCTGGAACAATATTGGAAACAATACCTTTATTTCCGTGACGACCAGCCATCTTATCCCCTACTTTGAGCTTTCTCTTTGTAGCAATATAGATTTTAACAAGCTTTGTGACACCAGAAGGAAGGATATCGTCTTTTTCCAATACGGACAACTTCTCTTCATGCTCATTTTTAAGTCTTTTCTTCTGTTTCAAGAAATAGTTTTTAAGCGACTCATACTCATTTTGAACATCCTCAGAGTAAGACTGAACTGCACCTCTAAGTGCAAATCTGTTTACACCTTTGATCGTCTCTTCAGGAATCTTGTCGCCTACTTTAAATTCAACATCACCTATAGTGACATCTTTAACCAACTCTTGATTTGAAAGATAATTTGAAATACGCAGGATCTCCTCTCTGTCTATCATAAGAAGTTGATCATGGTGGTCGCTGTCAAGGATAGCTTTTTCCTCTTCATGCGCCTGAATAGCTCTTGCATCTTTTTCATAGCCTTTTTTCGTAAAGACTTTGATATCTACAACCACACCTTCCATAGAAGCAGGACAGTAAAGTGATTTGTTTACCACATGCCCTGCTTTTTCTCCGAAGATAGCCCTAAGCAATCTCTCTTCCGGCGTTGGTTTGATCTCGCCCTTAGGACTTACTTTACCTACAAGGATCATACCGGGTTTCACGTATGTACCGATCTGAACGATACCGCTCTCATCAAGATGAAGAAGCTCATCTTCACGGATATTCGGGATATCACGTGTGATCTCTTCTGTACCGTGTTTAAGCTCTCTTGCTTCTACTTCTTTCTCATAGGTATGTACGGAAGTAAAGGTGTCTTCACGAATGATCTTCTCTGAGATAATGATTGCATCCTCATAGTTGTATCCGTACCATGGCATAAATGCCACCATGATATTTTTACCGATCGCCAGTTCTCCCTGATCCATATTCGCACCATCGGCAATAACCTGTTTGGCTTCTACCTTATCACCCAACTTAACAATAGGTGTCTGCGTGAAAGTCGTATTCTGATTGGTTCGCATATTCTTTTCAAGTGGATAATGATCAATGTACACACCACTCTCATCTTCACCCATGACATAAATATTTTTAGCATCTACCTTTTCGACCGTACCGGCTCTTTTTGCCTTTACAGCTTCCCAGGCATCACGACTCACGATTGCTTCCATACCTGTACCAACAACCGGAGCTTCTGTTTTAAGTAAAGGTACTGCCTGACGCTGCATGTTCGATCCCATCAGTGCACGGTTCGCATCATCGTGTTCAAGGAACGGGATCAATGCTGCTGCCGAACCGGAGATCATCAGTGGAGAAATATCGATCAGGTCAACTCTTTTAGCATCATTAAGTTCAATATTACCATTGAGTCTGGTCTCGATAAGATCTTCAACGATACGTCCGTTCTCATCCACCACGGTTGAAGCAGGAGCGATACACTTGTCTTCCTCTTGTGTTGCAGTAATGTAAACGATCTCATCAGTGACCTGACAATCTTTTACCACTTTATACGGTGCTTCAATAAATCCGTGCTCATTTACTTTTGAGTATGTGGCAAGCGTATTGATAAGACCGATGTTCTGGCCTTCCGGTGTTTCAATAGGACAAATACGTCCATAGTGTGTAGGGTGTACATCCCTGACTTCAAATCCGGCTCTCTCCTTAACAAGTCCTCCCTCACCCAATGCGGAGAGTCTTCTCTTGTGTGTCACTTCTGAAAGTGGGTTCGTCTGGTCCATGAACTGAGAAAGCTGCCCTGACGAGAAAAATTCCAAAATCGTATTTGTGATCATTTTAGAGTTAACCAGGTCGTGGGGCATCAATTCATCAAGTGTACCCGATACCGTTGTCATTTTATCTTTGATCGCTTTTTGCATCTTAACAAGACCATTGTGCAATTCATTACCAAGCAATTCGCCGATCGCTCTAATTCTCCTGTTACCCAAGTGATCTCTATCATCAATATGACCTTGGCCATTTTTCACTTTGATCAGGTATTTCACTGTGTTAATAAGATCATCAGCAGTAAGTACTGTTACATATTCCGGTGTATCAAGTCCTAATTTATGGTTCATCTTCATACGGCCAACTTCAGTAAGATCATACCTTTCAGGATCAAAGAAAAGTTGTCTTAAGAATGCTTTTGCTGCTTCAGGAGTCACCGGTTCGCCTGGTCTCATCACTTTATAGATACGAATCGCCGAAAGTACATTTTCATCCTCTATCTCTTCAGTTTGCTTAAGCAGTCTCAAACTTTCATTGTCTGCAATAAATGCATTGATGATTGAGCGATCGGCACCTTCAGCAAGATCATTGATGATCTCGATACTGTCAATACCCTGTTCGATCATTTTTTTAAGTTTTGCTTCATCAAGAGGTGCAACAACATCATAAAGCACTTCACCGCTCTCTTGATTGATCACCGCTGTTGCCAAATGTCTTTCCATAAGTAGCTCAAGCGGATATTCTATCCATTCCAATCCATCTTCAATAAGCTTTTGTGCTTTTTTCTTGGTAAGTCTTTTACCGGCATTAACGACAGTATTGCCATCTATGTCCTTAACGTCATATTCTGCTCTGCCCACAAAATCCTCTGCATCAAATCTTACAAGAAATCTGTTGTCTTTAATGCTGATCGTTTTTGTTGAATAGAATAGTTTTATAATATCATCTTTAGAGTAATCCAATGCTCTAAAAAGAATTGTCACAGGGATCTTTCTTCTTTTGTTGATGCGTGCATAGAGAATGTCTTTTGAATCGTATTCAAAATATAACCATGAACCTCTATCCGGAATGATTTGTGCTGAATAGAGCAAATTGCTTCCCACAGTCGTCCCCTCTTCTTCTTTAAAGATAACGCCCGGAGATCTGTGAAGCTGATTTACGATAACTCTCTCAACACCGTTCACGACAAATGATGTTCTTTCTGTCATCAAAGGGATATCCCTAACAAATACTGCCTGTTCTTTAATCTCTTTAGGATCCAGTTTCTCACCTGTCTTCTCATCTCTGTTCCAGATTGTCAGTGCAATATTCATTTTAAGTGATACAGAGTAGGTAAGCCCTCTTTCCATACACTCTCTAATGGTGTATTTAGGTTTAATGATCTCTGAGTTTTTATAGGTAAGTGTCAATCTGTTTTGCTGATCATGAATAGGGAATGAAGATCTGAAAACTTTCTCCAACGTAGAATTTTTTCTATCTTTTTCACCTAACATTAAAAAATTTTCATAACTTTTTTGTTGGAGCTGAAGCAAGTTTGGAATTTCTATCTCTCTGGGAGTTTTAGAAAAATCAACACGTAGTCTGTTACCAGAATGCAAAGAATTTAACATGTTTGTCCTTGTAGTGGTGTTAGTAGTTGTTTATAATTAGCTAATTAATATCGTTTCTAGTCTTAAAATCAGACTATTATCTAGATACACAAAGAAACTATTAGAGGAGGGTATGAAATGTCTCCGAATAGCTTTTAAGTACATCTTGCAGGGTATATCGGGATGAGACCGGGCAAACTGCCCGATCTCAATAAGTCCAAGGACTTATTTAAGCTCACATTTAGCGCCAGCTTCTTCAATTTGTTTTTTGAATTCTTCAGCTTCTTCTTTAGATACACCCTCTTTAAGTACAGATGGAGTCTCTTCAACAGCCGCTTTAGCTTCTTTAAGTCCAAGACCAGTGATCGCTCTTACTACTTTAATTGCATTGATCTTTTTATCACCTGCATCTGTAAGAACAACTGTAAACTCAGTTTGCTCTTCAGCAGCTTCGCCGCCGGCAGCTGCACCGCCACCAGCTACAACAGTAGCTTGTGCAGATACACCAAATTTCTCTTCAAATTCTTTTACTAGCTCAGAAAGCTCAAGTACTGACATGTTTGAGATAAACTCAAGAACATCTTCTTTAGTTGTTGCCATAATTAATTCCTTAAATCATAATTCAAATTAGTTGAAACGCATTTGCCTTTCAAATTAAAAGAGCCATGTGGCTCTCACCACTCTATGCCTCTTCTTCTTTTTTAGTTGCAAGTGCCTGCAATCCGATAGTAAAGTTCTGAACCGGTGCATTCCAAACATTAAGAAGCATACCGATAAGCTCATCCCTAGTAGGAAGTTTAGCCATAGCCATAATGGTATCCATACTAGCAACTTCACCCTGGATCAAACCAGTTTTGATTGCAAAACTATCTTTAAACTCAGTAGCAGCTTTGTCAGCGATCTTACAAGGCAAAACTTGTGTATCACCCCAGATCACAAGGTTCGTGTCTTTAAAATCAACTGCTTCACATCCTGCATTTTCCAAAGCAAGTGCAGCAAGTCTATTTTTAACAACTTTGACTTTTGTATCTTCGTCTTTTGCAAGATTTCTTACAACTTCAAGATTCTCAACAGTCATACCTTTGTAATCACAAACGATGATGGCACCAGCGTCTTTGAACTCTGCTGTCATCTCTGCAACTAGTTCTTCTTTTCTAGTTCTTGTCATAGTGTCTCCTTCCGACCTTCTAACAGGGTATATGGAGAACCATACACATCTACCGTTTCGGATAGATTAATTAAGCTTTCGCCCCGGTTATCTTCAGTCTAAGATTATGAGTGGTAACCAGTTACCCTCAACAGAAAATTAAATGATGTAATGCTCTGTTGAAATAACCAGAAGACAAGGATCCCCCTGCCTTCTGAGAATGTTACTTATTTAATATCCATTACTTCTGTTGCATCAAGCGTAATTGACGGGCTCATTGTTAATGAGATCGCTGCATTAGTAATAAATCTACCCTTTGCCGATGCCGGTTTCGCTTTGTTGATGGTCTCAATTAGCGTAATAAAGTTCTCTTTGATCTTTTCTGCATCAAAAGAGATCTTGCCGATACCTGCATGGATATTACCTTTTTTATCGACTCTAAAGTTCACTTGCCCGCCTTTGGCATTCTCAACAGCTTTGGCAACATCCATAGTCACTGTACCTGTTTTAGGGTTTGGCATAAGACCTTTTGGTCCAAGTACCCGTGCAACTTTACCAAGGACACCCATCATATCCGGTGTAGAGATCACGATATCAAAATCAATATTTCCTGCTTGAATCTGCTCTATAAGTTCATCAGAACCTACAAGATCCGCTCCTGCTGCTTTTGCTTCATCTGCTTTAGCATCTTTGGCAAACACTGCTACTCTTACTTTTTTACCAGTTCCATTCGGAAGAACAACTGATCCTCTAACCATTTGATCTGCATGTCTTGGGTCAACATTAAGGTTAAGTGCCACTTCAACCGTCTCATCAAATTTTGCTGATTTAAGGTCTTTAAGTGTAGCCATTGCTTCGTCAACACTGTACTCTTTGGTTGCATCTACTTTTTTAAGCAGTGCTTCTCTTCTTTTGCTTACTTTTTTTGCCATTATTTTCTCCGCTTTATATGCTCCCACATTTTTTAAATCATGTGGTATAAGATTATCTTTAACTTATGATTAGTCTACGATCTCAACACCCATACTTCTACAAGAACCGGCAATAATTTTTGCTGCCATCTCTCTGTCATTTGTATTAAGGTCAGCGATCTTCTGATCGATAATTTCGTCAAGTTTTGCTTTAGTGATAGACCCTACTTTATTAAGCAGTGGATTATCTGTACCTTTTTTAAGCCCTGCTGCTTTTAAAATAAGGTCACTTGCCGGTGGCTGTTTTGTTTCAAATGTAAAACTTCTGTCTGCATATACAGTTACAATAACAGGGATCTTGAATCCCATTTTATCTTTTGTTTTTTCATTGAATGCTTTACAAAACTCCATAATGTTAACACCACGTTGTCCCAGTGCAGGACCTACCGGTGGTGATGGGTTTGCTGATCCGGCCGGGATCATCATTTTGAACTTTTCAGTTATCTTTTTTGCCATCTGTTCTTCCTTTGTTTGATTTAACCGTTAACGGTTATATTATTTTTTCTACTTGTGTGTAGAGAATTTCAACTGGTGTATTTCTACCAAAGATTGAAACATTCAACTTCAATTTACCGTGATCAAGATCATACTCTTCGACCATACCTGTAAAGTTGGCAAATGGGCCGTCGATTATACGTACCATTTCACCTGTTTCGAAATCAACCTTAGGTCTTGGTGCAGCTTTTTGCTCCATCTTGTCTAAAATCACTTTGATGTCTGCTTCTGTAAGAGCAGTAGGCGTTTTTTGTTCACCGATAAATCTAGATACTTTTGGTAAAGATTGGATCTTATGCCAAAGATCAGTATCCAGGTCTATCTGTGCAAATACATATCCTGAATAAAGTGTTCTCTCTGTAATCTTTTTTTGACCATTTTTAACTTCAATCACTTCTTCTGTAGGAACTACGATTCGTTCTATCTTCTCTTCAATACCATAATCGATCGCAAGTTGCTCAATTGCCCGCTTTACAGCTTGTTCGCTACCTGCATATGTTTGAATTGCATACCATTGATAAGCCATTATCTATCCTATAAAACTGATGATACGATGGATGACATCATGAGGTCAACCAGTGCTAAAAATATTGATATTACAGTTACTACGAGAACAACTGCTAAAAATGCTTGTCTTACTTGTACTTTTGTCGGAAATATTACTTTATGGATCTCTGCTTTCGCATTTGCAATAAATGTTGAAATTTTTCCCATTATGATTACCTTTTTTATGGCAGGCCAAGAGGGACTCGAACCCCCGGCACCTGGTTTTGGAGACCAGTGCTCTACCAACTGAGCTATTGGCCTAAAGATAAAGAGTGAAGGCTTACAGCTTCATCTCTTTATGCACAGTGTGCTCTTTGCACCACTTACAATATTTCTTAAGTGCAAGTTTCTCTGTTGTTGTTTTTTTATTCTTTGTTGTATGATAATTACGTCTTGTACATTTCTCACAACCCAAGTGAACTGTTTCTCTCATTGTTATCTCCTATGATAGTTTGCAAGAGGAAGTCCTCTTGCAATGGTTTGTCTTAAGCAATAATCTTAGAAACAACACCGGCACCAACAGTTCTACCACCTTCACGGATAGCGAATCTAGTACCTTCATCGAGTGCAACCGGAGCGATAAGTTCAACGTTGATCTTAACGTTGTCCCCTGGCATAACCATTTCAGTACCTTCTTGAAGTTTAACTGAACCGGTTACGTCTGTTGTACGTACATAGAACTGAGGTCTGTAGTTGTCAAAGAATGGAGTATGTCTACCACCTTCTTCTTTAGTAAGAACATAGACTTCTGCTTCGAACTGAGTATGTGGTGTGATTGAACCTGGTTTACAAAGAACCATACCTCTTTGTACAGCTTCTTTATCGATACCACGGATAAGAACACCACAGTTATCACCGGCAATACCACAATCCATCTCTTTACGGAACATTTCAACACCAGTTACAGTTGTTTTCTGAGTATCTTTAAGACCAACGATCTCAACTTCGTCACCAACACATACTTGACCTCTGTCAACTTTACCAGTTACAACCGTACCACGACCCTGAATAGTAAAGATATCTTCGATAGCCATCAAGAAGTCTTTATCAGTTTCTCTTTTAGGCTCAGGAATATACTCATCAACTGCGTCCATAAGTGCAATGATCTTTTCTGACCATGGTCCGAGGTTACCAGATTTTGCTTCTTCAAGTGCCTGGAATGCAGAACCAGCTACGATTGGTGTATCATCACCTGGGAAGTCATATTCAGAAAGAAGTTCACGGACTTCCATCTCTACAAGTTCCAACATCTCTTCTTTATCTTCTTCGTCAAGTTGATCTTCTTTATTTAGGAATACAACGATATACGGAACACCTACTTGCTTAGAAAGAAGGATGTGCTCTCTAGTTTGCGCCATTGGACCATCAGTTGCAGCAATAACAAGAATCGCACCATCCATTTGAGCAGCACCGGTAATCATGTTTTTAACGTAATCGGCGTGACCTGGACAGTCAACGTGAGCATAGTGTCTTTTATCTGTTTCATACTCTACGTGAGAAGTAGCAATTGTAATTCCTCTTTCTCTTTCTTCTGGAGCATTATCAATTTGATCATAATCCATAAGTTCAGTTTCACCTTTAACTGCAAGTACCGCAGTAATTGCTGCTGTTAGTGTAGTTTTTCCGTGGTCAACGTGACCGATAGTACCGATGTTAACATGCGGTTTAGTTCGTTCGAATTTTTCTTTAGCCATGCTTTTTCTCCTAGCGTAAATGTTTTAAAGGCAGTATTATACCTAAATTTTCTTAACCTGTATCTACCCCATATGGACAGAACTATTACAAGGCTGTAATACTTTTGTCCATACTTGGTTCTGGAGCCCATAGTGAGACTTGAACTCACGACCTCTTCCTTACCAAGGAAGTGCTCTACCCCTGAGCCATATGGGCATAGTCTATACAAAATGTATATCTATATTTGTTGCAAACTCATGTAAACAAATGTTGGAAAGCTTTTAAATGTGAAGTAGTTAAATGTTAAGTACATAATTCACACAGCTCCCAGTTCATGGAGCGGGCGAAGGGATTCGAACCCTCGACAGCCTGCTTGGAAGGCAGGAACTCTAGCCACTGAGCTACGCCCGCGTCGTTCATTTATGCAACTTTAACGTATATGGTGGTGAGTGAAGGATTCGAACCTTCGAAGACATAGTCAGCAGATTTACAGTCTGCCCTCGTTGGCCACTTGAGTAACTCACCACTTATATTTGTTTGTTGTTTTACTGGTACAAACACTGATAATTATATTTCTATGGAGCTGGTGAAGGGACTCGAACCCCCGACCTGCTGATTACAAATCAGCTGCTCTAGCCAGCTGAGCTACACCAGCACCATCATTAGAAGTAGTTAAACTTAAAATGGACGGGAATTATAGACAAATACATTTTAAAAGTCAAGGATTTTTACAAAATTTTACAAAATTTCTCTTTTTTAGTTAATTTCTATAGAATACGAGCATAACTATACAAGGATATTTCTTTTAATGATAATACTATTAGCGCCCAGTGAAACAAAAGTATCTGGCGGGGCTAGACCCTTTCATTTGGACAAATTACTTTTTAAATCTCTTCTGCCTTATCGCACGCAACTTTTACATCAGTATACCAATATCTTGCAAAAAGGTGATATGCAGACTCTTTCTAAAATGTTCGGCCTCAAAAAAGAGACAGATATTTTAAAGCATAAAAGAGACATCATCCATGAACCTGCCATGAAAGCAATAGAGCGTTACACGGGTGTAGCATTTGACCATCTTGCCTATAATACCTTAGATGAAAAAGCACAAACATATATTGACAACCATGTGATCCTCAACTCCAATCTTTTCGGATTTCTAAGAGCCGATGATCTCATCCCGGAGTACCGTTTAAAGCAGGGTGAAAGTGTAGGAGATATCAAAGTCGAAAAGTTTTACCATACGCACGGTGCCTCTTTAATGGAAGAGTATCTACACAACGAAGAGATCCTTGATCTGCGTGCAGGCTTCTATGACAAGTTCTACAAGCCTGCCACACCATACACTACACTCAAGTTCATCAAAGACGGAAAGGTGGTCAGTCATTGGGCAAAGGCGTATAGAGGTATAGTCCTGCGTGAAATAGCGAAAGCCGGGATAAGCAATATTCAAGATTTTATGAAACTTCCCATCGAAGGTTTGGGTATCCATGAGATACAAACCAAGAAAAACAGGACTGAGATCATATATAATATAGACAATTAGAAATTAGAAGGATAAGTGTGAAACTCCCAAGTGAAGAAACACTCTACAAGACCATGATCTTTCTTCTTGTACTTATGGTAATACTTGGCATACTTTTTGATACAAACTACAATTAAATCAAGGAAACAGAGTGAAAAAAAATCTATTTGAAATGGGTGCGGACTTTGGAGATGATTGGACATCTGACAATAAAGATAAATCCGGTAAAAAAATCTCAATGGAAACAAAAGAACCGAGCAAACATCAGCTTCACTTTGCAAAAGAGAAACGCAGAGGAAAATCTGTAACGATTGTCAAACCTTTTTATTTGACTGAAAGTGATTTGCAAACCTTGGCAAAAACACTGAAAAAAAAACTGGGGACAGGCGGAACGGCAAAAGAAAATAGTTTAGAGTTTCAAGGAGATATCGCCGATAGTCTGCGTACTCATTTGGAAGCACTGGGGTATCGGTTTAAAAAATGATCTACAAACGTGAAGCAGTTCACGCTTGCTTACGATCTGGTCTTTCATCTTCCGGAAGCTGAGCAAGATCAGCTTCATCGAACAGTTCTTTTTTGGGGATAACAACTGCGATGATTGACACGACGATCCCGAAAATAAGTACAACCAAATGTTCATGCCCCGGAAAAAATTCAGTGAGTATCAGTTTCCCCGCACTTTCTCCCATCAAAGGTTTAAAAAAGTCATCATAATAGAGTGTAAAGACCAATCCTCCAAGCAATCCTCCTATTGCACCGATAAGTACATCGATACGTCCTTCTGCTATAGAGACAGGACCCGTTCCCGGACATTTCCCCAAGATCGCCATGGAGATACCAAACAGTATCCCTCCAATGACAAGCCCCTGCCATATAATTGGCTTTATATGATAGTGTGCTCCTCCTGCTTCAATCATGAAATAGAGTCCGATACTTGTCAATCCTACGGCAAGAAAGAGCATTTTAGGCACAATGGTGTCTTTAAGCATCGCAAAGCCTGCGATCTTCTCAAACTTATCGACCCTCGTATATTGGATGATCCCGCCGAAAATAATACCTATAAGAAACACCAATGCCAAAGACCCGTGCCCCTGATGGATCACATTCTCAAACATTTGAGCTATGCGCGAAAGGATATCTTCTCCTTCTGTTATTACTACAACCTGCATCTATTTCTCCTTCACATTATAAAACAGTCTGCCCGTTACAATGACCACAATAAGTACCACTGTACCAAAGATCATGGAAGAGATTGCCATCTGACTCATACCTGACATGAAGTGCCCGGAAGTACACCCACCTGCAAGCCTTGCGCCAATGATCATAATAAAACCGGAGAAAAAACTCCAAAGCAGCCTGGAGACCACAGAATTGTTTTTGTACTTCTGCCAGCCTGTAGGGATGAGAGAAATCCTAAAACTCTTAGTGATGAATACCGAAGTTACAAAACCCCCGAACAGTGCACCAAAAAGCATCACACCTTCCCATGCACCGGGGTTTGCTATATGCTTTAAATAGCTGTATTTTTCAGGGTCCAGATCAAAAATGATCCCCGCAAAGTATGGTACATAGGTTGATGCGCCTATAGGCCTGTCTGCACCATATATTGAAAATGTTAAAAGCAGAAGTCCTGACATTAAAATGCCACCCATCCACCAAGGTAATCTATTCATGCTAATCCTTTTTTTTAGAATTATAACAAAAAATTAACAGATAAATAAAATTTAATTATCTTATGTTTTTATGCAGAAAAACTGAAACTCTCTATTTTCCGACGGCCAAAGCATAGAGTACCATTTCATTATTCTCTACAAAATCATTTACCTCATCATCATAATAGGCCCCTATACCACTGCAACCTAATTCTAAATAGAGTGATGCCATATAGAGTCTGTGCCCTATGATGCCTGCTTTTTGATACACTGCCTGATAATTTTTTGCATCAGAAGTAAAAAACAAGGTTATTGCACCCGAGCTTGCAAGAGCATACTGTTCCAAAGAGAGATACCCTGCCTGTTTGCTAAAATCTCCGTATTTGATATACTTTCCCTTTGTGTAGAGTCCCAAAGGCATATCCAGCACACGATTCACTACGGCATAAATATGAACCTCTTCATCACAATCACTTAATACAGGTTGGTGCATTGCTTCCATGATATAGTTAAACTGCCCTTTGGTCATGGCACCTTCCTGAAAACCCCTTTGTGATCTGCGTGAAAAAATAGTCTCTTGGAATTTTTGCGTGTTATAGGTGAATTTTGGGGCTTTGGTAGCTTTTTTACACTCCGTTAAAATACTCGTCTCCTCATAAGCCTTTTCAATCACAGGGTTGGCTTCAAATGTTTGACTCCCCTCCACATAGGGAAGCTCAAACGCTATCGCACTCACCTCTTTACCTTGCATAGGAACAGCCACACTTGCTCCCGATAGAAACCATTCACGCTTTTCAAAACCGAACATACGATTGAGCTTTTGTCGTTCGATAGTATAGATCACCTGTACTGCATGGGGTCTGAGCAGTGCGCTTGCCTCTATGCTTCCCAAAAGATGTCCGGCATCCAAAAGACAATAGCGAAAGGCTCTGTCTTTATATTTCCAGGAAGATCTGTAATAGACAGCAGAGACTAAAAACAGATATCCTTTCATCGCTGTTTTATATCCCAAGTAAGGTTCTATCCCCTTATCCTCTGTGATTGTGCACAGCAGTGCAATAGAGCTGGAACTGACTTCATAATGGTATATCCCGTCCTTCATACCCTCTATGCCTCTTACTTGAAAATATAGTTCATTAGGATACAGTGCACCGGCACTTGGATTAACACGAAGATAATATTCTCCTCCAGGATAGCTTTTCTTTGCTGTCAATCCTGCAATATAATAGAGGAAATGGTGTTCCTTTTGTTCAAGATCGAGTTTGGTCTTTTGATAACTTGAAGGATAATTTTTATAAGTGCTTGGCTGGTTCTCCCATGAGAGTCTGTTAGGGTTGGTTCGGATAGAGCTATAGGAGTGCTTGGTCATATCATGGTACCAGAACATCAAAAACCCCTTTATTTTCCTTTTTTAGTACTTCTATACTGTGACACGCTTTTTCAAAAAGAAGCACATGTTCTGTTGCTTGTGCAGAAAGATACTTGTATCTCTCAAATGAAGCCATGACCTTGCAGGCATTTTGTTGTGCATTTTTTCTGCCACGCTTAAGATGCTCAAAAGCGATCGCACCGTTGATCAAACCTTTGACCAGGTTTTTTAACGGATGATCTGCCTTTCTTAAAGGATGCCAGGCCTCTTCCAATACTTCATGGGCTTCAAAGTATGCTTCTTTTTCAAGTAGGTACAGATATTCTTTCAGCGCCCCTTCAAGATCATAATTCATCTTCAACATTATTGTACAGCCTTGTTTATTTTTTCTATAAGCTTGCTTATATTATTATCATGTGCAAAACACATAGTATCTCTACAGGCAAGATATTCATTTCCTTCTTCTGCCTTGCTTAAGACAAACGGATATTTTATATCATCTATCTTTTCCTGCACATCCAACAACTTCTTTTTATTGGCGTGAATAATGATATCTCCTTTTTTTAAACGCAAAAAAACATTTAAAAGGCTGGGTGACATTAAGGGGTTTTTCTCCAATGCACCTCCCAGATTTGCCATACTCTCTTTAGCTATGGCATGGTATTTCAGATTTGCTGTGAGTGATGTTAGCCGTATCATATCAGATAACATCACCGATAGAGCAGATGTATAATACCTGTCATCGAAATCTGCCAAAGCATTTATGTCATCATCACTTAAAAACCATTGTTTTTGTTTGTAAAACTTCTGTATGGCTTCACCTGTCAGCGTTTCTGCCAATTGCAGATATTGTGCACTATAGGTTCTTTCGTAGGCTGATATAAGTGTGTCTATTAAGAATGCATAGTCTTCCAGCAGTGCTTTTTGTACAGGAGGTTTGCCTAAAAGTGTTTGATGATACAGCGTTGCGTTCTGATACATCAATCCCAATAATGCATCTAGCCTTTTTTGCGCCAAAGAGAGATATTTGTCATCCATTTTTGAAGCTGTGAACAGTGCCTTGACCATCATAGCATTCCATGCCGTATTTATTTTTTTATCCACAAAAGGGAAATGACGTTTCACACGCACTGATCTCAAATAGGATTTAAATTCATTCAGCTTTTTGGGTACCTTGTCAACAGAAATATGCGGCTGGGAAAAATCTCCGTCTATATTGCCGTCTTCTTCTATGCCCATATATGCCAATAATACTTCTATATCTCTCAATTTCCAGCCTTTGTGCTTCAAATCCTTTTTGATTTCACTGTACCTATAAATAAAATACCCGCCCTCTTCACCGTCAGAGTCTGCATCACTGGCACTAAAGTAGACGCCTTTTTGCATAAAATTTTTTTCCATTTGCGCAATGCTCTCTTCTGCCACACTCCTGTAGCGTTGATTCTTTATGGTCCGGTACATTTTTACATAGACAGAAACAAGCTCTGCATTGGTGTAGAGCATTTTTTCAAAATGGGGTATCTGCCAGGCAGAATCGGTAGTGTAACGGAAAAAACCTCCGCCTATTTGGTCATAAATACCTCCTTTAGCCATTTTGTTAAGTGTTCTTTCGGCCATATAAAAGGCTTCCTTGCTGCCGTTGAGACTATAAATATCAAGCAAGACTGCCAATTTGGAAGCTTCCGGGAATTTAGGTCTTTTGGCAAAACCTCCATTTTCGGCATCAAATACCTGATTCGCTTCTTTCAGAAATCGGCTGATCACTGCTGTATCATTTTTCAGTTTCAAGCCGGAACTGCTTTGCTCTGCTATTTGCAAAGTTTTGTCAAAGTGCTTCTCTTCAAAACGGTAATATTTTGCAAAATAAGGAAGCATCTGCATTAAACCTTTGGAGCCATACCCTTCTTCTGCCGGTATATAGGTCGCCAAATGGAATACCTTTGCTTCCGGAGACATAAACACAGTCAAAGGCCACCCGCCTCTTTTGTTATATATTTTCATATAGAGCTGCTGATACTTTTTATCGATCTGGGGATACACTTCTCTATCCACTTTTATAGAAACATAATCCCTGTTCAGCAATGCAGCAACAGCCTCATTGGAAAAACTCTCCTCTTCCATCACATGGCACCAGTGACAGGTACTGTAGCCTATGGAGAGGAATATCAGTTTATGCTCTCGTTTTGCTTTTTCCAATGCTTCTTTGCCCCAGGGGTACCAATTGACAGGGTTATGTGCATGCTGTTGCAAATACGGAGAACTTTCTTTGATGAGCGCATTGGTGTAGTTATGCTCTGCCCAAAGTGCTGTCATTAAAAAATAAAAGATGATTAAATGTTTCAAACTATTCCCTTTGTGATGAAGGTATACACTTCGATAAAGTCTCCACTTCCGAAGTTTTGTTATAATAATTCCAATATACCATAAAGTAGTAATGTATGACACAAAAAGAAAAAAATATCATTAAAAAAAAGATAGAAGAAGATATAGATCTGCTCAAAGAGCAAATAGCTATTTTTGAAGAAAAAGTAAAACCCATCTCTCCGGACTGTTCACTTGGCAGACTTACCCGCCTGGAGGCCATGGGAGAACAGGATGTCAGCAATAAAGTACTGGATGAGTCCAACATACGTCTTACCCGACTTCAAAACGCTCTCTTGCGCATCAATAAACCCATGTTTGGCATCTGCATCGAGTGTGAGGAAGAGATTGGGACTGGACGTATGATGGTACGCCCTGAATCTGTTCGATGTGTTGCCTGTGCCAACAATCTATAAACTCTCTATATTGCCAACCACTTTTCCTACAATACTCACTTCATCCGGGGCCAAAACCTCAGGTGAGTAATTTTTATTATCTGAAATAAGCTCTACCATGCCGTCTGCCCTTTGACGGATACGTTTAATGAAAAGCCCTGCCGTGGTTGAGGCAATGAAAATACCGTCTTTATTGATATTGGTCTGATTCCTGTCTACAAATACGATCGATCCGTCCTGAAGGGTCGGCTCCATGGACTCACCATCCACATGGATCGCTTCAAGCTCTGTGTTGCCCATACCTACCATATTGTGCATGATCTTCTCATCCAAGGTGATGGTTTCATAATTTTCATCAAACACTTCTGCTCCGCCTCCGGCGCTTGCACGGATATCAGCAAAATAACGTATCTGGAAAAACTTCTCTGTCTCTGCTTTAAGCATATCTACTGCCTGATCAAAAAAAAGCCAATTGACAGAGAGCTTCTTCAATGCACAAAATTCCAATATCTCTTCATAGGGAATAGAATTTCTTTTTTTCATCGTAGCAAAGGTTGCCTGAGGGATCCCCAGCGCATCTGCTACATCTTTATCAAAAACTTTCTTCCCTATCATCGTTTCAGAGATCACATCTTTGAGTTTATCTATGATTTCACTTAAAAGTACCATTTTGACTCCTTTTTAGTATATATATAGGTAATTATATGCTACTTTTTCTTAAAAGTATGACAATTTGAAATATTTTTTAACTATTTTTCTATTTTATTATACAATTTGACATATTTAAACCTAAAGGATTTCAAATGGTATATTCAAAAAACAAAGAGTTATTAAGTTATGCGATCAGAATGGGATGTAAAACAGCGGCAGAGTTTGCCTTGTTTTTAAGAGCAAGAGAATCGATTCTTGCTCTGTAGTAGTACAAAATAGGTAATTTTACTTACACTTGCTCTTTTTCCACTCTATAGTAATTTAAAGAGGCAATCACCCAAAAAGTAAAACATCCACTTCATCACCTGTCTCTTTGGAAGTATCATCTTCTGAAGTCACCAACAATGCTACATTACCAAGCATATTGGTAAGGATGGCAGAGGATCCGACTTTTTTATTTTTAAAGTCAACATAGTACTTACCTTGAAGCAGTGAAATATTACAGGCAGTGAACTCTGCTTTTTTGGCGCGTTTAACAAATGGTTCTTTGAGCTTGGCTTTGACACTGTGCAGACTACTTTGTCCCTGCTGCAGTTTCTCAATAAGCGGCACGACATAAAGCAGTGCTGTTACGGTTGAAGAGTAGGCAAATCCCGGAAGCCCAACGATGAATTTATCACCTTTGCGTGCTACCATGATGTGCTGTCCGGGCTTCACGCGCACACCTTTAAAGACCACATCACAGCCAAGCTCACGGATGACATCTTTGACGAAGTCAAAGTCACCTACACTTACCCCACCAGTGGTTACCACAATGTCAGACTTATCCAATGCTGCAGAAATTTCTCTGGTGATCGTTTCTTTATCGTCTTTGATGCATCCCAGTTGTAACGGCACACCGTCATATTTTTTAACGATCGCTTCCAAAATGTAGTTATTGGATGAGCGGATCTGTGCATCATTGGTCTGTTCCTCTCCCAGTTCAAGAAGCTCAGAACCTGTAGAGAGTATGGCGACAGTAGGCTTTTCATAGACAAGCACATTGGCAATATTCAAACTTGCCATGACGCCTATCTGAGGAAAGTCAATCTTGGTACCCTTTGGGATGAGCAGTTGCCCTTTGGCATAATTCTCTCCTGGTTCACGTACGGAAAAACCTTGAGACACCTCCTCTTTAATGATGATCTCATCCCCTTCTACTTCCACATTTTCTATGGGGATGAGCGTATCTGCCCCATGTGGCATGAGCGAACCGGTAAAGGTTTTAATGCAGGTTCCTCCTATAACTTCATCTTTAAGCGCAGAACCTGCAGGATTGATACTGGCGATCTTCAGTCGTCCCAGTGCCATATCATCATAATTTATCGCATACCCATCCATCGCAGAGGTCGGAAACTCCGGAGAATTATGGTCCGCTACCACATCTTCCGCCAAAACATACCTTAAAGCATCTACCAGGTAAAGTTTTTTTGTTTTATAGGTATTGATCTGCTGATCTTGTATCATCTGTATCGATTCATCAAAGTGCATCATGTGAAAAGTTCCTTTTCCAATTAAAAATTATCAATTAAAAATTAAACAAGAATCTAGAAATGTCTTAATTTCTACACTTAAATTTTTAATTTTAAGAGATTACGCCAGTAATCCTGACCCGTCCATCGGTGTACTTCTGTCCGCAGCATACATACGCTCACCGTTTTTGACATCATATTTCCATATGGGAGCATTGGCTTTGAAGTCTTCTACGAATGCATCTATGAGTTCAAGTGCGACCCTGCGTTTGGGAGAGAAAACTGCTGAGACATACGATGAAGTATGTACAGGCACATCACCGATAGAATGTGCCATTTTTACTACTGCACCCAAAGCCGCCGCTTTTTCCTGCCACGTGTCAAACCACTTTTGAAGTATAGGCTCATAAATATCAAAACTAAGTGCCTCTATCTCATCTTCCGCACGGATAGTCCCTACAAAAGGGATATATGCACCGTAATTTGACTCCGCCTCTTCATCCAGCCATCTGCCGAATATCTCTTTGACATCCAAAGGCCCGTTATATAGTTCCATGCTCACACTCCATCAATCAGAGCATTGCCATGCAATGCACACTAACACTTCTTATTTATTATTGATATTTGACACAGTCAAATATCATCCCCCGCACACCGGAGGTAAAATAGAAATTCTATCACCATCCTTCAGTACAGTACCAAGATCATTCACCATCGTATCATTCAATGCTACGGCACATTTATCCAACCATGAACTAAGTTCACTGTCTGCTTTAAGTCTATTTGACACATCTGCTAAAGTCGATGCTTCCATTTCAATGGGTGCTTTGCCAATGGGTCCTAAAAATTCTATTTTTACCATAAAAATACTCTTTGTTGAAATTGTGCTGATTATAAATCTTGTTTGGTATAATTACGCTTAAATAGGATTTGGAGGGGTGCTGCATAATGTTATTTGGTTCTATCTCATACCTTAACCTCCTGCCCTTTCAACTCTTTCTCAAACGCTATATCAAAAACAATGCAGCCAAAATGAGCTTCCGCTACAAACGTGCTGTCCCTTCACAGATCAACAAATCTCTCAAAAGAAGAGAGGTCAATGCCGCATTCATCTCATCCGTAGCATCACGTAACTGTACATGCACCGATCTGGGCATCATCGCACATAAAAAAGTCTACTCCGTCTTGCTCCTGGAGGGAGAAAACCGGGAAGATCCGGCTTCTGCAACATCAAACCGCTTAGCCAAAGTCTTAGGTCTGCAAGGAAAAGTCCTCATAGGCGATGCTGCCCTCAAATACTATTTGGATGGGGGAGAAGGCATTGACCTGGCTGAAGCGTGGTACAACAAAACCGGTTTGCCTTTTGTCTTTGCAAGGCTCTGCTATAACAAACATGGCGCAGAAATAGAAAAACTTGCTAGGGAATTTGCAAAAGCAAAAGTAAGCATTCCCCAGTATATTTTAAAGAGAGAAGCTAAAAAAAGGGGGATTACGCCTAAACAGCTTAGCTGGTATTTAGAGCATATTTACTACAAAATGGATTGGAAGGCGAAGCACTCTTTGAAATTGTTTTTAAGACAAAGCAAATAGACGCAGGAGGGTGGCATTCCTGCCGCCCTGGATCATGCTATATTTGCCACTGCTCTTTCTATACGCTCTATTGTTTCATCCACACCCAAAATAGCCATGATCTCATCAAGCCCCGATCCGGTCATACTTCCAAGCAGGCTCACACGCAGCGGCATACCGATCTTCCCAAAACCAATCTCTTTGTCTGCTACGATCTTCTCCATGACTTCATGATAATCCGAAGGGAGATGCAGCGGCTTTTCCCATGTTTGCAGCATTGCTATAAAATCAGTCAATATCTCTTTGGCCTCACCCTTGAATGCTTTTTTTACAGATTTCTCATCATATTCAGTGGGGGAAGTGAGAATAAGGTTGATCTGCTCTGCCAGTTCCACCAGGGTCTTTCCTCTCTCTTTGGTTGCATCCAGAAGCATCTCCAGCTTGTCATGCTCAGCAATATCTACACCAAAAGGTTTAAGCAGTTCGGCAAGTTCACCGTTTGATTTATTTTTAATATAGTGGGCATTCAACCATAGCAGTTTATCGAGGTTGTAGTTGGACGACGATTTGTTAATATTTGCAGGACCGAACAGTTCTATCATCTCTTCGATACTGAATATCTCCTGATCACCATGACTCCAGCCAAGACGTACAAGAAAATTAAGCAGTGCCTCCGGAAGATACCCCATCTCTTTGTATGCCATTACATCGGTTGCGCCATCTCTTTTAGAGAGTTTTTTACCCTGTTCATTGTTTATCATGGCTACATGGTAGAAATTGGGTATTTTGAAACCAAGTGCATTGTAGACCACTATCTGTTTAGGTGTGTTGTAAAGATGATCATCCCCGCGTATGACATCGGTCAATCCCATAGTAGCATCATCTATGGCAACCACGAAGTTGTATGTCGGCGTACCGTCTGCGCGTGCTATAACAAAATCATCTACTTCCGTTGCGGCAATGCTCATTTCACCTTTTACACCATCGACGAAACGTATAGTCCCCTCTTGTGGTGCTTTGATACGGATAACCGGCTTCACTCCCTCCGGAGGTGTTCCTGTAAAGTCACGGTAACGTCCGTCATAACGGGTACGTTCCTTTTTTGCCATCTGTTCTTCTCTAAGTGCATCAAGTTCCTCTTTACTCATATAGCACTTGTAAGCCTTACCTTCTTCAAGTAGCTGATCAATATATTTTTTGTAAATATCAAACCGCTTGGACTGATAGACCACGTCACCGTCATGACTCATCCCTACCCATTCAAATGCTTTCAAAATGGCATCTTTCGCCTCTTCAGAGTTTCTGGCCATATCCGTATCTTCGATACGAAGCAGGAACTTTCCATTGTTATGTTTGGCCGTTAGCCAAGAGAAAAGTGCAGTTCTGAGCCCCCCAATATGCAAATATCCTGTTGGACTTGGTGCAAAACGTGTTACTGTCATAGTAAAACCTTAGTAAATAAATTATGTGATTGTAGCGAAAATGTGGTTAAGGGGGATTTTGTTCTTTTATATATGTTCAGTTTCGTAGTTCTATGTGAAGATAGTGACAAAGAAGCACTTCACCCAAAGGGCGGCTCTGCCGTTTGCGACTGCCAGAACTATCTTCGCATAGAACGGTTTTTATTTAGTTCTTCTTTTTAGACTTCGTTTTCTTCTCTTTTTTTGCTTTGGTCTTTTTGGTTTTTCTTTTTTTCGCTTTTGTTTTCAGCTCTTTTTTCTTCTCATCCATAGACTTTATTTTTCGTTTTTTGGTGGCTTTCTCTGCCTCTTCTTTGGTCCCCTTTTTGGCTTTGGACTTTGTTTTTTTACTCTTCTTGGCTTTTTCTTTCATCTCTTTTTTGGAAGCCTTTGTTTTTTTCGATGCTTTATCTTTTGCATCATTTTTAGAAGCTTTTGCCTTTTTGGTTGTTTTCTCCTCACTCTTTTGAGATCTCTTCTTGGTTGATTTTTTAACTTTTTTTACATCTGCCGCAGATTTTACATCATTTTTAATATTCGCTGCTGTCTGTTCACCAATGCCTTCAACCCTTTGCACATCTTCAAAAGATTTGAACTTCCCTTTTCTTCTTTCCTTGATGATCGCAGCCGCTTTCATCTCACCGATCCCGTTGATCTCCATAAGTTCCGCTTTACTCGCAGAGTTAAGCTTGCTCAAACTCATACCAAAAAGTGTTGTTGTCGCAAGTACCAGAAACCCTGCAATGACTTTTTTTAACATTCTTCTTCCTTTTAAAATGATTTTGGATTTAAAAATCCCGATAAAGATTATAGCAAATCTTCTTTTTTGTCCTCAGGGCACGATCTTTTGCGATGCGCCCACCTTCTCATAAACATTGAAGTATACATCAATATCGTGAGGCAATTGTGTAATCATGCAAACAAAAGGTACCTCCATTCTCTATTCCGCCACCTATGAGAAACCTCCTTCATTTTTATTCATATTAAATTTACACGATTATGTTATAATTTTTCAAATTTAAACATACTGGAAACATATTGATGAAAAAACTGATGCTACTTGGATTGATCGTGCTGTTTGGCATTGCCCATGCAAAAATGGTTGACGGCATTGCAATGATCGTTGAGGGTGAAGCCGTGACCACTGCCGAGATCCGTGCTGTTCAGCAACAAAGAGGCGTATCGAAAGCTAAAGCTGTTGACATGCTTGTCTTGGACCGGCTCCAGAAAGCTGCGATGAAAAACGTAAACCTCTCAGAAGATGAAGTAGATGCGAAAATAGCAGACATCGCTGCACAGAACAATATATCCGTGCCGCAGATGCAAAAGATATTAAAGCAAAGGGGGACTTCCTGGAGCAAATACCGCTCTACCGTGCGTGATGCAATGAAAAAGGAGAAATTTTTCAAAGAGAAGGTCATAGCTTCCATCCCTGCTCCCAGTGATGATGAATTGAAGATCTTCTACAAGAACCATAAAAAAGAGTTCACTATCCCTTCGCATATCAGCATGATAGAGTACTCAAGCGAAGATGAGGAGGCAATGAAGCATTTTTTGCAAACACAAAGCAAAAAAGGTATCAGAACCCGTACTGTCACAAAAAAAACCAAAGAGCTGAACCCTGCGCTGCTTTCAATGCTTCTGCAGACCAAAAACGGAGAATACGCACGCCCGTTCAATGCAGGAGACAGATATGTTGTTTTCAAGATAAAGTCAAAAAGAGGCAGGATCAACATGCCTTTTGAAGCTGCCAAACCGGCAGTGCTTAGAAGCTGGAAACAGCAACAGCAGAGCAAAGCACTCAAAGACTACTTTGAAAAACTGAAAACCAATGCAGATATTCAAATATTAAGATAAAAAAACCAAAGGAAGAAAATGGGATTAAAATCCGACAAATGGATACGTGAGAAATCACTGAATGAAGAGATGATCACCCCTTTTTGTGAGGGGCTTGTAGGAGAGGGTGTAGTAAGTTACGGACTGAGTTCATACGGGTATGACATTCGTGTCTCTGACGAGTTCAAGATCTTCACGAACATCAATGCAGAAGTGGTAGACCCCAAAGATTTCAACCAGAACAATGTCGTGGACTTTAAAGGCGATGTATGTATCGTGCCGCCCAACTCTTTCGCGCTTGCAAGGACCATAGAATACTTCAAAATGCCAAGCGATACACTGGCTATCTGTTTGGGGAAAAGTACGTATGCACGCTGCGGGATCATCGTCAATGTCACACCGTTCGAACCTGGATTTGAAGGGCATATCACCATAGAGATCTCCAATACCACACCTCTTCCTGCCAAGATCTATGCCAATGAAGGTATCGCACAGGTACTCTTTTTAGAAGGGGATGAGCAGTGCGAAACGACTTACTCAGACAGAAAAGGGAAGTACCAGAGTCAGACCGGTATTACTCTACCTCGTATTCTAAAAGAAAAATAGTATAATACTTCATAAACCAAATCAAAGGAGAAAGAATGGGTTTTTTTAGTTTTTTAGGTGATGCAGGCAAGAAACTGCTGGGAAAAGGTGATGATGCAGAAGCGATCAAAAATGAGATCGAGTCCAGTTTTGATGCACTTCCCGTACAGGGGCTTGTCGTAGAGGTGAACGGAGATACCGTTGCCCTGGGAGGGGTAGCAAACGATCAGGCGACCAAAGAGAAAGCCATCCTTATTGCAGGCAATGTAGAAGGCATCTCGCAGGTCAACGCAGACCAGCTTGTAACCCTGCAACAGATCTCGGATGAAAATGTCAGAGAAGAGGAGACTTTTGAGCCGGTATTCTATACCATTAAAAAAGGTGATACGCTTTGGGGTATTGCACAGGACTTCTACAAAGACGGCAGCAAATACCCTCTTATCGTAGAAGCGAATATTGAAGTCATCAAAGATCCCGACCTTATCTATCCAGGCCAGGCGATCAGAATTCCTGAATTAGTAGTTTGATTATTGCTCAACCCTATTTCATTTCCAAATTATTTGGGAATGAATCTTTGCTATTTCTTTATTCTTCATCATTTTTCTACTATAAAATATTCGCTTTTACTCACAAATGTGCTACAATGCCAAAAATTTCTCTATATAAAGTAAGTCATTCATGAAAAATTTGATCATAGTCGAATCACCGGCAAAAGCACGTACCATCACCAACTTCTTAGGCAAGGACTACAAGGTCATTGCTTCCAAAGGACATATTCGTGACCTTCCGAAAAGTACTTTTGGTATTACCATAGACGAAGAGACAGGGGACCTTGTACCTAAGTACTCCATCCCCAGAGATGCAAATCCGACAGTCAAAGAGCTGAAGAAACTCTCTAAAGAGGCCGAAACGGTCTACATCGCGACCGATGAGGACCGTGAAGGGGAAGCCATAGGGTACCATATTGCCAAAGCTATAGGTAAAGAACCTACAGCGCTCCCCCGTATCGTTTTTCATGAGATCACCAAATCTGCCATACAGCATGCCCTTGAGACACCCCGTAAGATAGACATGGACTCTGTGGATGCACAGCAGACCAGAAGACTGCTTGACCGCATAGTAGGATACAAGCTTTCCCCGCTTCTTGCAAGTAAAATACAAAAGGGGCTCAGTGCAGGAAGGGTACAGAGTTCCACACTTAAAATAGTTGTAGATAGAGAACGTGAGATCAAAGCCTTTAAACCTGAAGAGTACTGGACGGTAGATGCAGTTTTCCAAAAAGAGATAGATGCAAGTATCTATGACTACAATGGTCTTAAAATAGAAAAACTGACCATTAAAACAGAAGTCGATGCCACGGAGATCACAACAGCAGCAAAAAGCGAATCTTTCATCGTGGCTTCCATAGAGAAAACCAAAAGAAAGACCAAAACGCCTCCACCTTTTATGACCTCGACACTGCAACAGGCTGCTTCAACCCAACTGGGCTTTTCTCCCAAGAAAACAATGATGGTCGCACAAAAGCTTTATGAGGGGGTAAAGACAGACAAGGGTACAATGGGTGTCATTACCTATATGAGAACCGATTCACTGAACCTTGCCAAAGAAGCGGTTGAATCCGCAAGAACATACATTAAGGCTACCTATGGAGACAAATACCTTCCCGGCAAAGCTAAGAATTATGCGACGAAATCCAAAGGAGCACAGGAAGCCCATGAGGCCATCCGCCCTACTATGGTAGAGTTTGATGCAAAAAAAGCAGCAGACTATCTCTCTGTGGATGAGCTGAAACTCTATAGACTTATTTATAACCGTTTCCTGGCATGCCAAATGACAGAAGCCCAACTTGAGTCACAGACCATTCTTTTTAAAGGAGACAAATGTACCTTTAAAGCCAGTGGAAGAAAACTGCTTTTTGACGGTTTCTATAAAGTGACCGGCTACAGTGAAAAAGATAAACTGCTGCCGGAATTGACACAGGGTCAGGCTGTGACACTTGATGATATCAAGCAAGAGCAGCACTTCACAGAGCCTCCGGCACGCTATAACGAAGCCAGTCTCATCAAGAAGCTGGAATCTCTGGGTATCGGACGTCCAAGTACCTATGCCCCTACAGTGACCATTTTACAGACACGTAAATACATTGAGATAGAAAAAAAGCGTATCCACCCTACCGAAATAGCCTTCACTGTCATAGAGATGCTGGAAAAACACTTTCCTGAGATCGTTGACAGCGGATTTACCGCCAACATGGAGGAAACCCTTGATGAAGTCGCTGAAGGTGAAACAGACTGGCAAACAGTACTCAAAGCATTTTACATGCCATTTATGCACAAAGTAGAAGAAGGCAAAAAAAGCATCAAAAGCCTTAAGGTAGCCATTCCTACAGGAGAGAGCTGTCCAAAATGCGGCTCAGAACTTCTTTTGCGTAAAGGCCGCTATGGTGAATTCATAGCCTGCAGTAATTTTCCTAAGTGCAAATATACCAAGAATACAGACGGCACAGAGGCAGAACAACCTGAAGAGACCGATGAAGTCTGTGAAAAATGCGGTTCTCCTATGGTTATCAAAAATTCCAAAAGAGGCAAATTCCTTGCATGTTCAGCCTACCCTAAATGCAAAAATGCAAAATCACTGACCCCACCCAAAGAGTTAACCGTGCCTTGTCCCGAATGTGGAGGGAAACTTCAGGAAAGAGAAGGCAGACGCGGAAAATTCTACGGCTGCGAGAATTATCCTAAATGCAAATTCATAGCCAACTTTGAACCTGTTGACAAAAAATGCCCTGAATGCGGCTACATGATGGGCAAAAAGACCCTCAGGGGGAAAGAAGTTTATGAGTGTTTCAAATGCAAACACAAAGAAGAGGTCAAGGCTTGAGATAGTGTTCGATCTCTCTTTTTAGTCTGCTCCACTCTGTTCGATATACAGGGATGTACTCTTCCAAAGAGACATCCTGATTATTTGCCAAAAAGACCAATATTTCCTTAAATATCTTTGTTAAACGTACAGCACCGACCGTTTCAACCAAGCTAAGCGTATCGCGGGAAAAGACCTGCAACTCTTTTGTTTTTCTTTCATGGATCATTGAAAGGAAATGTTCATTGGACCTATCAAGCAATTCCTCTACATCCTTTAATATCTCTCTGTAGAACATTTCATTATGTGCATTAACGATACCTTGTTCCAGATCCAAAATCTCTTTGTTTGGAACGTATGCATTGAATGCTTTTTGATGCGTGGAAGGCAGCACTTCATCCTGTGCCAGATAGGTATCCATGGCCGTATAGAGTTGCCCTATTTTAAAAGGTTTTACGATACAGGCATCCACACCTGCTTGTCCCATACGTTCTATTTCGTGGCTAAACCCCAATCCTGTTACTGCTACAATAGGTATCTCTTTCAACTCCGGATCTTCTTTTATTTTCCTTGTTGCCGCAAATCCGTCCATTACCGGCATATTCATATCCATTAAGACCAGGTCGATATCATAGTTTTTAAGTATCTCCAATGCTTCGCGACCGTTCTCTGCTTTATGTACATGAATATCTGAAGCACTCAATATGCTGCTCATTACTTTCTGATTTACAAAATTATCCTCTGCAAGTAAAATATCCTTCCCTGCGAACTTTCGGAAACTTTCTCTTGACACTTTGGGAGCCTTGGTGATCTTGATCGTATTTACATTATGTTCATAAGGAGGTGCAGAGATCCCTTCTGCGGCCCTATCCCGCCCTTTAGGTGCCATGAAAAGCTGGAACAATGCCTCCTCGACATCTCCGGGTATGATCGGGCTGTAAATTTCTACATCTGTGATCTGAAGCGCAATATCTGCCAGATCCTCTGATTCAAAGATCTCATGTAAGAGAATGACTTTTAATCCTTTCTTTTGACGCATCTTCTGGAAGAACTCCAAATGCATAGGTGTAATATCTTTTGAATTCAGAATCACAATATCCCAATCGGCATGTTTGGGTTTGTATTGTCTGAAATGAGATGTTAACTCCCGTTCGACCTTCACATCGAAAGATTCCAGGATATATTTAAATATCTCCATGTTGAGCGTATCATCATCAATGATATGAACATTTTTTCCTTTTAGTATCTCTCTTAATCTTTCTCTATTGCTTCTTTCCTGAGGATCTTTCATATAAGGCAGTCTCAATTCGTATGTCGTACCCTTTTTCTGACTGCTTTCAATACCAAAAGTTCCATCCATTTGAGAAACGAGTTCATTGGTCACAAAGAATCCAATATCTTTATTTGTTTTCTGAAGCTCTTCCCAGCTGCTTGGGACAAAAAGTGCATCAATCTTGTCCTGGGGCAAATACTGGTTCTCATTCATAATCTTGAATACAAGTTCTTTTTCTTTCTCGTTGATCTCAATAGACAACATGATCTTACTGTTTGTACTCTCATCATCTTCCAGTGAATTCAAAAGTATATTATGCAGTATCTGAAAAATACGAAGTGCGTCGCCGACAAGATATCTTGTCACATTCGTTTTGACATCATAATAAAAAGTAATGTTATGGGCTTGAAGCAGGCCGGATATCGAATTCGTTAGTTTATGCAGCAGCATACTGAGTTGGAACGGTTCTTGATGAAGAATGATATTGGCAGATTTTATTTTGAGAAAATCTATCATTTCATACGTGGTATTGAGGAGTTCATCATCGTATTTTTTAATATGCTCTATTTCATGTTTAACCTTGACCATTTCACTGCTCTTGGAGGGTACTGTGGTTAATATCTTTGTTTCGCTCTCAAGATTTTCCAGTACTGCATCCTGTATTTTTTCTCCCATTTTTGCCAAAATCAAATTTTGTCTTTTCTCCGTCTCTTTCTGCTTTTCTTGCATTTTTGCATGTTTGATATTGATATGCTTGATCTGATCGGAAGATAAAAACAATGCAAAAATTCCAATGATCCCTAAACCGAACAGGGCGATCCACAATATGGGGTCTTCTTTTTCTACATAGACTTTCTTTTCTATGAATTTTGTTTTAGGTACGATCACTTTTTTGGAATGTGTGTCTTCCAAAATAAATGCTTGAGGAAAAACACTTCTTATCTTTAAATAAGCCAGTGTAAGCGCATCACTGTTATGGAACGGGCCGACTTTTAACAAGTACGTATCATTTTGCCGTAAAATATCTGCATGGAAGCCTTCCCTGGCTTTTAACCTGGCAAGTGTTTGGTCCTGCTCCAGCAGCTGTCTGTATGTGTCAGCTGCCTCATTTACCGTATTATTGGATTCGCTTGCCGTCACAACAATAAAATCGCAAGAAGATGCTGCCCATGATATGGCAGAAAAACAGACCACCAATAGCGCATAATGCAATACCCTATTCATACTGTTCTCCCATATGATCCATTTGTGTTTCAATTTTTTCCTGATACCTTTCAAGCTTTTTTTGTAATGTTTTGATCTTATTGATCTGACGATTGCTGCGATAGACAAGAAGAAGTCCGGCAAGCGCAAGGATCACCAATGCCAACCATTCATTGACTATACCATCGATAATAGAATCTGATTTTACGATGCCTTTGGGAACGATCGTTTCATGTGGCACGGGTATCGGTTCGTTCTTTGCTATAGGGATATACTTATCTTTCCCAACTTTTGCTGTTTTTTCATTTTGTAATGCGACTTGCTTCTTCTCTTCATTATTAGGCACATAGAATGCCTCAGGATACCGTGCCTGAAGTAAAAGCTTCAGCTTGTTTTTTAATACAACGTTTTGAATAGGCTTGATCACAACAAGTATATAGTCTTCAAGAGGTTCCATTTCCAGCGCAAGGTGATACTCTGATCTCAAGGCGTTTGCAGTACTGTTTTCCTGAAAGAATTTTTCCAATTCGTATAATGTTCGAGCAGCCTCTTGGGTCTCGATATCTGCACTTATGACCATTTTCTGATTGATATGTGCAGCGGCTGACATATTTAAAAAAAATATAATGACAATAAACGGTTTCATTCCCTTGCTGCCCTATCCCATTCAAAAAATTTTACATAATCCGGATTGTAGCATAATTTCAAGATATAGATGAATAAAGGCACATGAGTGTCAACACATAATCTCAATAATATGAGCTTTGGCTATAATTTCAAGATGACAAGTATAATACATAGTAAAAGACAATATAACAGATCATTGAATGGCCTGTATAAAATCCAAACCATTGAGGCACAGCATGCCAAATCGTAAACAAATATTTTTATGTGCGATCAATAATATACTAAGTGGAACCTGCCAGGAAGACTGCAAATTCTGCACGCAGAGTGTAAGATACCATGCTGACATTGAACGCTACAGCTATAAAGATATCTCACAGATCATCTCGGAAGCAAAACGGGCAAAGTCAAATGGCGCCTTGGGCTATTGTTTGGTCACAGCGGGGAAAGGCCTGGATGATAAAAAAGTGGATTTTGTTGCACGGGCAGCAGAAGCGATCAAAGCTGAAGTTGAAGGCCTTAATCTCATCGCATGCAATGGCACTGCAACCAAAGAACAGCTCATCTATCTCAAAGCACATGGCATAGACAGCTATAACCATAACTTGGAGACTTCAGAGCGCTATTATGCAGATATTTGCCAAACGCATACCTGGGATGAAAGATATACCACTTGTGAAAATGTCAAGTCTGTAGGCTTGGCTCTATGCAGCGGCGGCATATTCGGTATGGGAGAAACACTGGAGGACAGAGACGAACTGCTTGATGCCATTGCTTCGCTTCACCCGGAATCCACACCTTTAAATTTTTATCATCCCAATCCTGCACTGCCCATAAAGACTCGTAATATTGAGATTGAAGAGTCTCTGGCCATTATCTCAAGGGCCCGGGCCCTTTTAGGAGAAGACACACTGCTTATGGTTGCAGGAGGCAGAGAGTTGCTTTTTACCGGACAGGAACAGAAAATGTTTGAAGCCGGGGCCAATGCCATTGTGATCGGGGATTATCTTACAACCAGGGGTCTTGAACCCAACAAAGACAAAAGTATGCTAGAGGCCCTAGGATACGAAGTGGCTACCAGTTGTGATACACAGTAATATCACGCTCATCCTTACACTCTCTTTTCTGATATGGGGAAGTCCGTTTGCTGCCAAGTTCCTTCGTATTCCCATACCTCCCGTAGAGATCATTTTAGGTTCAGTGTTTGCCTATGTGGGATTGATAGGACATAATGAGTATTTCAATCTGATTGCCGAAGTAGGTTTTTTGTACCTCATGTTCCTAGCAGGGATGGAGGTAGATCTAAAAAAGATCACCCGAAGCTCCGGAATGATCATTCAGAAATCTATGCTCTTTTTAGCACTTATGGTTTTTTTCTCGATCGTATCAGGTATTCTGTTCAGCCTGAATACCGTCACCATTGTCTCTATGCCGCTTATTTCCATAGGCTTGCTTGCCTCCTTGTCTAAAACCTACGGAAAAGAACAATCCTGGATACATGTAGCCTTCATTGCAGGCATACTAGGGGAGATCATCAGTATTGCGGCACTTACCATATTTGATGCAGCGATCACAACCGGGTTCAATATCTCCCTTGTCATAAAAGTAGGCTATCTAGTTCTTTTTATTGCCTCGGTATACCTTCTTTACAGACTGCTTCGTCTTCTCTTTTGGTGGTTTCCCGAACTCAAACATACACTTGTACCAAAATTTGATATTTCAGACCAGGATATCCGCCTCTCTATGGCATTGTTCTTTATTTTGATCGCCGTTATGCTCTCTTTGGAACTTGAACTGGCACTTGGTGCCTTTATTGCTGGGGTTGCGATTTCCGTATTCTTTCACCATGAAAAAAAGTTGGAAGAAAAGATGTCAAGCTTGGGCTTTGGTTTCCTGGTCCCGCTCTTCTTTATCCATGTGGGGGCATCGTTTGACTTGGAATCACTTATGGTCGGGGGTGTGGTTTCAGGGGCGCTGCTGATTACTTTTTTAATGATCGCCTCAAGGGTTTTGGCAGCTGTCGTCCTCAAAGGTATCAGTGGATCCAAAGATGCACTGCTTATAGCGTTGTCCCTTTCAATGCCCCTGACACTTCTTGTAGCCGTAGCTACCATTGGACATGAAACAAAATTATTGGATACTTTAAGTTATTATCAACTTATTTTGGCAAGTATTTTTGAAATACTGGTTTCTATGATCATCATTAAGATATTGCAGGCAAAGAGAGATTCAGATTAATCTTCTGCATCCATTTCTTTTACTGCTTCCAGATAAGCCTGTTGCGCTTTTTGAGCCGCTTCTAACTCTTCGCGTGTAATATTCACATCTTCTGTGGAGACGCTCTGTGTAGATACTGTCTCTTTGACAGTTTCTTCTTTTGCGCTGCTTGCTTGTGGTATTTTTTCCTGCTGAGCTTTTTCTTGGGCAAGTTGCTCTTTTTTTTCTTTTACCTCTTTCAGTGCAGCGGCTTTTTGTTCTTCCAGTCTCTTCTTTTCCAGTCTTTGTGCTTCATATTTTTCAACTTCACGTTTCTCTTCAGCCAGTCTCTCCTGTTCTGCTTTTGCCTGCTCTTGCCGTATTCTTTCTTCTTCAGCTTGCTTGAGCTGTTCATGTTGGGCTCTGGCTTGTTCTATTTTTTCCTGCTCGGCCTTAACCTTTTTAAGCGTCGCTTCTTCAGCCGAGATTTCAGTTTCTTTTGTGGTTGAATTTACCTCATCCCCGGAACCTAAAGTACTTTTACCCGCAGCAGTACCCTCTTCTTCTCCGGTTTCGTTCGCCTGTTCTTCTTTTTCTGTCATTGTTTCTTTTTTTTGACTCATTTTCTTTAATTCAGAAAGAAGAATATCTTGATCCTGATCGATCTTTTTGAGGTTTTCTCTCAAATCAAACGGATTGTCTGATGCATTTGCAGATACCAATATAAGTACTGCTGCTATCCATAAATATTGTTTCATACCCTTACTCCTTAGGTTCTAACTGTTTTAATTCAAAATACTCTTTTTGAAGTTTTTGATTTTCAATCTTCAACACTCTGCTTTCTTGAATTAAACTTTGTTTTTTCTCTTTTAACTGATTTAAAACAGTCAGCGAATTCTCTCCGTAGATCAAAACACCAAGATAGATACCAAAAAGCAATATTCCAATGACTGTCACCAAAAGGGTTTTGAGTGACAGCCCGGCGATCTCCTCAACTTTTTGTATCTCTGCCAAACCTATGCCCTATTTACTGAAAAGGGAAGTTCCCAAATATTCAAACTGCCCTAACTCTGCTTCAATGTCAAGCAGCCTGTTGTATTTGGCGATTCTGTCGGATCTTGCAGTTGAGCCGGTTTTGATCTGCCCTGTATTCAATGCAACAGCAAAATCAGCAATGAATGTATCTTCACTTTCTCCGGAACGGTGAGACATCACACAATTGTAACCATTTCTTTGGGCAAGCCTTACAGTCTGCATGGTCTCCGAAACGGTACCTATCTGGTTTGGCTTAATAAGAATAGAATTTGCTATATCTTTTTCTATGCCTTCTGCCAAGATAGATACATTGGTAACGAACAGGTCATCGCCTACAAGCTGTATTTTGTCTCCAAGTACTTCTGTAAGCTCTTTCCAGCCTTCCCAGTCGTCTTCACTAAGTCCATCTTCGATAGAAACAATAGGGTATTTTTCGCACATATCTGCATAATAGGCAATAAGTTCAGAACTTGATAGCTCTCTATTTTCTGAACTCAATACATATTTTCCAGCATCATTCACGATCTCACTTGCGGCCACATCAAGAGCAATGGCGATCTGATCTCCCGCCTTGTATCCTGCTGCTTCAATTGCCTGCAGGATAACCTGAATAGGTTCTTCATTGGACTTAAGATTTGGAGCAAATCCTCCCTCATCACCAACTGCCGTACTCTCTCCCATTTCGTCAATAATCTTCTTAAGATGATGGTACACTTCGGAAATAGCCCTAAGTCCTTCACTGAATCTATCAAAACCAACCGGCATAACCATATATTCTTGAAAATCTACAGAGTTATTTGCATGTTCACCGCCATTGATGATGTTTAGCATCGGTACTGGCATCACAACAGCATTGGCACCGCCAAGATAACGATACAATGGCATACCCATACTTTTAGCTGCTGCACGTGCTACGGCCATAGAAACACCAAGCACGGCATTGGCACCGAGGTTTCCGTAATTGTCCGTACCGTCCGCTTCTTTCATTGTAAGATCTATCTCTGCCTGATTGAAGGGGCTAAGCCCTACAAGTGCATCATAAATGGTCCCATTGACATTTGCACATGCCTGAAGTACGCCTTTGCCCATATACCTGTCACCGCCGTCACGTAGCTCCAAAGCTTCACGTTTACCCGTACTTGCACCACTTGGAACGATGGCATTTTCTACTGTACCGTCACTTAAACTTACCGTTACTTTTACAGTAGGGTTCCCTCTACTGTCCATTACTTCTGTTGCCACAATCTCATCAATAAAAATCATTCTGCTTCCTTTCAATATTCAGATAGAATTATTTTATCTAAAATTCCCTAAGACCCACTCATATTAAGCGGGTAGCCTGTCTTTTATCTTGCGTGGTCCCAACCAAATGGATAGCAAATTTTACAGGCTGGTACATTTACAGCTGTGGACGTCAAAAAGGAAAAGGTGCCTTGGCTATGTGGAAGTAGTGGTATTAAAGAGGGTGCGCTGCACCGTACAAGGTTGTACTTTGCAGCTGAAGACAGGAGGCTAATCCTCTTGCATCTCATTTTCATCAACAGTGAGTCCTGCACCAAAACCAAGTGCTTCCTTTACTTTTGCTTCTATTTCGGCACTAAGTTCCGGATTTTCCTTTAGGGTGATCTTTGCATTTTCTTTGCCCTGTCCCAGTTTTTCAGCACCATAAGAGAACCATGCACCGGATTTATCGACAATATCCATTTTGATTCCATAATCGATCAGTTCACCCATGTAAGAGATCCCCTCCCCGAACATAATATCAAACTCTGCCTGTCTGAACGGTGGCGCAACTTTGTTCTTGACAACTTTTGCTTTGACTCGGTTACCGATCTGTGATTCACCCTGCTTAAGCGTAGCGATGCGCCTTACATCAATGCGCACAGAACAGTAGAACTTGAGTGCATTCCCACCGGTTGTTGTCTCAGGAGAACCGTACCCCATTGTCCCTATTTTCATACGGATCTGGTTGATGAAGATCACCGTAGTATTGGTTTTATGTAAAATAGCCGTAAGCTTACGCAATGCCTGGGACATCAGTCTTGCCTGAAGCCCTACATGCGTATCTCCCATATCACCTTCTATTTCAGTCTTAGGCGTAAGTGCAGCAACTGAATCCACTACAATAAGATCGACCGCCCCTGATCTTGCCAAAGTTTCAAGCACATCCAGTGCCTGCTCTCCAAAATCCGGCTGTGATACCAAAAGATTATCCGTATCCACCCCAAGATTTTTGGCATAGACCACATCCAATGCATGCTCTGCATCAATGAAAGCACAGACCATCTCTTTCTTCTGGGCAGAAGCGATGGTCTGCAGGGCAAGTGTCGTTTTCCCTGAAGATTCAGGACCATACACTTCAATAATACGCCCCTGAGGAATACCCCCGATCCCCAATGCCATATCAAGCCCAAGGGAGCCTGTAGAGATAGACTCGATGGGTTCAAACTCTTTATCTCCGAGTCTCATGAGTGTCCCTTTACCAAACGTTTTGTCTATCTGTTTGATCGCCATATCCAAAGCTTTTTGTTTATTCGCATCCATTGCCATTGTCATATCCTTCACCTTTATCTGTTGAATTTTATCTAAATAATCATTAGTTATTTAGTCATGTTGGCAGTTTAATGCAAATTTGAAAAAAAAGGCAAAAATATGTCATATTGTCATATTTTTTAGTAATATGGCACTATCCATCCCTGTACAATTGTCATATTTTATATAATTTTCGATAATTTGCCTTTTTGCACCCTTATGATAAAATACCCATACATTAAACAAAAGTGAGTTTTTATGCCAAAAACCATCCAACTAGCCCACTCTCCAGATGCTGATGATATCTTTATGTACTATGCTATTAAATTTGGCTGGGTAGACACCAGAGATTACGCATTTGAAAATATCGGACTGGATATTGAAACTTTGAATGTAGAGGCCCTAAAAGGCACTTATGATGTAAGTGCGATCAGCTTTGGAATGTATCCGCTCATTAAAGAAGAGTATGCCATGCTCCGTACCGCCGTGAGTTTCGGAGAAGGGTACGGACCAAAGCTCATCCGCCGCAAAGATAAACAACTCAAACGCAATTTTAAAGTAGCCCTCTCAGGAAAATACACGACCAACGCCATGCTCTTTAGGCTCTACTACCCTGAGACACGGCCTGTCTATATGGATTTTCTTGAAATAGAAGAAGCAGTAGTTTCGGGAAAAGTAGATGCCGGCGTACTCATCCATGAGTCCATTCTAGACTTTGATGAAAGTTTGGAGGTTGAAAAAGAGGTATGGGATATTTGGGTTGAACTTGCCGGAGAGGGATTGCCTCTTCCCCTTGGCGGTATGGCGATACGCAGAAGTCTGCCGCTTAACCGTGCTATCGAAATAGAGAATATACTCACTGAAGGCGTGAAGATCGCTAACGACAGGAAAGAAGAACTCTGCAATAAACTTGAAGCTGATAGCCTTGTACGTATCTCTGATGAGATGTTGGCCAAATACCTGGATATGTATGCTTCAGATGATTCTGTAGAACTAAGCCCACTACAACTTAAAGCACTTGATACGCTTTACAAAATAGGGTTTGAGCATGGCATATGGGATTGCCCCATAAAAACAGAGGACTACCTCATTCCCAAAGAATATGAAGTATTGCGTCATAGCTAAATGTTTTTTAAAACCATCGACTTCTCCAAATACTCCAGTATCAAAGTAGGGCAGCCTACGGAAGTACTCATGATAGAAAAGGGAGATAAGATTCCAAAAGACAGATACCTCATCGGCGGAGCGAACAATCTCTTGATCTCACCAACACCCCCTCCTCTTATGATGCTCTCAAAAGACTTTGCATACACTACCCAAGAAGATGAAATGCTTGAAATTGGCGCAGCAATGCCTACAGGACGCATAGTCTCTTATGCCAAAAAGCACGATATTGCAGGGTTTGAATTTTGCTCTAAACTTCCCGGTACACTGGGTGGGATGCTGGCGATGAATGCGGGAGTGAAAGAGTATGAAATTTTCAATATCCTTCATTCTGTTCACATAGATGGAGAATGGAGAGCCAAAGAAGACATAGAACATGGGTACAGGTTTGCCAAACTTGGAGGCATAGCAACTGCTGCAAGATTTGAGATACAAAAGGGCTACAGCCAAGAACTTAATGATGCCCTTAAACAATTAAGAACCAACCAACCACATGACCCAAGTGCCGGTTCTGCATTTAAAAATCCAAAAGGAGATGCGGCAGGAAGGCTGATAGAAGCCGTAGGATTAAAAGGTTTCAGAAAAGGCAATATGGCCTGGAGTGATATTCATGCTAATTTTTTAGTAAATTTGGGAAGAGGGACGTTTGAAGATGCCAGATATCTGATCGACCTGGCTAAAGAAAAAGTTTTGCAGGAGTTTGGTATTGAGCTTCAGGAGGAGATCAAGCTCCTTTGAAAAATACTATCTGCTTCTGAAAGTTCTTACTTCTTTTTCTCCAGGCACGGTTCCCAACCTTGACCCTGATGCCCTTTCTGATTCACGGATACAACGAACACATCTAATATAATTTGTCTCTTTTTTGTATCTTTTATATTGATATGCATCTGCCGGGAAAACAGCATAGTACCTATTTCCCGTTGCCGGTGTTGATGACCAGAAATCATTCCCTCTATAGTAAGTAAAAACCTGTCCTTCTTTTCTATGTACATGCATTAATTCGTCTGCTGTAGGGAGTCTCCAGTCGGTATATCCTGCATACTCCAGACTACGGCAATAATTCATTGCATGATTCCACGTCCCTGCTTTAGAGACAGAATGGTGACGCTTGTAGGCACCGTCTTCTGCATCAGTATACGCTTGATCCTGCCACATAAGCTGAGCATCTTTTTCTATATATATTTTGTTTGCTTTGCATATTTTGTTTGGTATCTCTGCTACAGCTGACAAGTTCGGGTTTATATTTCCCCCCGCCATGAGCAATGCTGCAGACAAAAATATCCATAAGGTAATCACTGTTTTTTGCATCTGTTTCTCCTTCAAAGTCCAATATTATTCAATATGATAATATAACCTTTATCAAACTTAGCTAAATTCATATAAATATCATGAATGAATTGTAATTGGAACGCCATTTTCTACCGCTATCCAAAGTCTGTCCATAGCACGATTGGGTACTGCCATGCAACCTTCCGTCCAGTCATGAGAGAGGGTATAGTTATCACCATGCCCGTCTGCATTCCATTTTGGCTGTCCGTGGATCGTAATATAGCCTCCCGGTTTCACACCTCTTGCCGCAGCTCTTGCCCTGTCTGCCGCATTTGGATAGGAGATCATAAGCGATCTGTAGAGTCTGGGATCACATTTTTTTCTTACAATGCAATAGTTTCCTTCCGGAGTCCTGTAGTCACCGGCACTGATCTTATTTCCCTTATCTCCGTTTTTTCCCAAAGAGATACGAAACTCGTCCACAACCTTCCCGTTACGATAGGTATAAAGTCGTCTTTTCTTTTTGTACACCTCTATTTTATCTATCTTTTGACTTCGTACGATTTCAGATCCTGAAGCCAACTGCTTGAGGCATTCTTTTGTTGCATAGGGTGTTTTATCTACTTTCCCGTAAGCCGTAGGTTCTCCACACCCTCCAATGAAAAAAGCTGTTGCCACTCCCAAAAATCCCAATATTACTTTCATTTTTTCTCCTGCCGTTAACATTCTAGCCCCAATCTTCATGCTGATGTTGGGATCTATGTTTGTCTTTTTTGTATGATGTACCGTTTTTAAGCTTCTGTAAACGATTAAGATTACTCATTTCAGCCTCTCTCATATCACCAAAAGCCTTATCGTCAAAATCTTCAGATAAACAGGTCTGCTGATAAATTCTCTCGATATATGCTTTGAGTTGCTGATGATACTCTGAATCAAGCTGTACTTCTGTTTTTTCATCTAACTTTTTTTTAAGTTGCTCAAATTTTATCATAAAACTTTGAAAATCCATATGCTCATCCCGAAACATACGAAAAAGATTCTTGCTTATCTTTTCCAATTCTGTAATATATTTCTGACGATTAAATTTATCGACCTGTTTTTGCGTATATCTAATAACGACTCCTTTAGCGAATGATGATCGGCACACCTTCGCGTACGGCATACCATAACTGTTTCATAGCAGAATTTGTCACTGCCACACAACCCTCTGTCCAATTACGAGAAAGGGTATAGCTGTCTCCTTTTCCGTCTGCATTCCAAGTCGGCTGTGCATGAATGGTAATGTCACCTCCGGGGCTGACTCCTTTGGCCCGTGCTTTTTTCACATCTTCGGGGCGAGGGTAAGAAATACAAAGCGAACGATAATATTTAGGAGAACAGAGTTTACGTTGGATCCAAAACGTCCCTTCGGGAGTTTTGTTGTCCCCTTGTTGTTCTTTATTTCCTACGGGATTCTTCCCCAAAGAAACAGGAATGCTACTTTGTACTTTATTGTCCTTATACAGGTACATCTTACGCTCTTTCTTCTCCACAATGATAAGGTCTATGCCCTCACCTTCAACATAGTCTTCTGCGTCCAGAAGCTCTTTTTTGCATTCATCCAAAGTATATCGGTTTCCTTCTACTTCCGGATTTTTCCCACAGCCGGACAAAAAGATGAAAGATGAAAAAATGAATAATAAAATAATTGAATGATTTAAAAACATAAGGGATTGTAGCAAAATTCAAGATAAAGATAAATAAAAAAAGAGTGAAACGTATGAGAGAATTCAAAACCCAAAAGGGGTTTTGAAGAAGAGATTATTGAGCTGCCTTAGCTGCTTCAATAGCTTCTTCGTAGTTTGGTTCTTGTGTAATTTCTGGTACTACTTGCTTATAAGTCACTTTACCGTCTTTACCGATAACAAAAATAACTCTTGCAAGCACACCTGCCAAAGGACCGTCAGCCAAAAGTACACCATAGGCATTACCGAAATCTTTATTTCTGAAATCTGAACATACTTTGATGTTTTCAATTCCTGCTGCCCCACACCATCTTGCTGCTGCAAATGGAAGGTCCATTGAAACTGTAATCACTTCTACACCGTCAAGTGCTGCTGCTTCTTGGTTGAATCTTCTAGTCTCTGCATCACAAACACCAGTGTCCAGTGAAGGTACTGCAATTACAAGTTGAACTTTACCTTCTCCGCCTATTTGCTCATCTTGAAGCATTGGATCACAGTTTACTACTGTTACTACCGGTGCTGTATCGCCTACGTTCACTTCATTGCCTGCCATGTGACATACGATGTCATTTTTAAATGTTACTGTTGCCATTTAATTTCCTTTGATTATTTTGATAAGAGCATTATGACTTAAATCAGATAAATTTAGTCTTAATTGAAAAATATTTCTTATTTCTTTGAATTTTGGGCTGTTTTAAGACTCTATCAAACACCGTAAATACGGTGGCTTTCGGCCTGCATCGTATCATAAAGTAACACTTTTGGCGTTTCACTTGATCTGCTGCAGCTTTAGCTATTGGCAATGCCTTTGGCCCATTTTTCCATAGCTGCATTAGCATCAGGATTGGGTGCTTCCAAAAAGCTGACCACAAAACTGTCAGCCATTTCTGCTACACCAAAAGATCTTGGTCTCACAGCCAACACTTCTGCCTTCGGTAACTTTTTTCCAAAACAACAGATAATATTTTTTGCATCTTTGATCGTTTCGGAAATTTCTCCTTCTTTCAGTCCTTTCGTATGCCCATAGTGATCGAACTCTCCTATATATACGGCTACAGGATGTGCATCTATTTGTGATTTTAAATATGCCATGATTTCATCAACATTTTTATAGGTAGTTTCATTTTTCGCTATCTCTATAGTAAATACCGGATATTTTTCCATGACTGTGATTTGTTTCATTCTTGTTTCTTTCCTTGTATTAAATTAAATTTTAAACTGTTATTTATTTTATGGTGCCCCACCTTCGCGGGTCGCTTTGCTCCACCGCTGCGGTTTCGACGCTACAAACGACAAGCAGTTGTCGTTTGCTTAACGGTTTCCCAGCCTTCGCGGCTCCGTTTCACTTCGACCGCTTCGGTTTCGACGCTACAAACGACAAGCAGTTGTCGTTTGCTTAACGCGTCTCACATCCCAGGTATTCTTGGGATTTTGCCTAGTTTGGAGTTACGACAGTACCAACCCCAGCCTTTTTTCATCCAGTGGCCCACAATCGGCATAGGGATCATCTTTCCGCCCTTGTTGCTTCTGTAAACAAATGCTGCACCATCACCTGTATCCATAACGCACAGTATATTAAGGTGCTCCATATAACTATATTTTGAATCAATATTTTGTACTTTCATCGCAATATTGTAAGCTACATTTTTTGCCATTACTTCAGCCACATGTCCTTGTTTTGCTCTCCACTCCGGACCCATGAGGGATGCAGAGTCTCCTATAGCATAAATACCCTCAAAGCCCTCGATCTCGTTATATTCATTGGTCACAACAAAGCCGGCATCACTTAAAGGCAATCCTGACTCTATCAAAATACTATGCCCTGTTCCTGCAGAAATGAACATGGTTAAGTCAGACTCGATCTTGGTACCATCTTCAAAGTTGATACCGTCAGCTTCAAAAGAGGTGATCTTTGAGCCTACTTTTTTCTTTATATTTGTCATGCCGAACATCTTGTCCATCATCACCAGTGCCTTATCACCCATTTTCTGCCCCGGTTTCTCCATAGGTGCAAAGAAAGTAAGTTCAAAGTTGTCCCGTATCCCTTTTCTTTTCAAAAATGTATGCACATTAAAAAGCACTTCAAATGCAGGCCCGCCGCGTACTGCAGAACTGTCTTTGGGATTTCCGCCAAAGCCCATAGCTATCTTGCCGGAATCTTTAAGTACTAATGCATCCAGCCGCTTATACAGTTCAGTTGCCTCTTCCGGTTTTCCGCAAATAGAGAGTGTGTGCTCCATGCCTTTCATTTGAATTTTATCTTGTCCAAGTGCGACCACAATATACTCATACTCATCCAGCACACGTCCACTCTGAAGTATTACTTTTTTCTCTTTGGCTTCAAAAGAAGTCACAGGGTCGACAATAAGCTCAAACCCGTGCGCAAATGCCAGCTTATCAAGAGGTACAGATACATCCTCTTTTGTAGCTTCTCCTGTAGGGATCCAGATAGAGGTAGGATAGATATAAAAATAGTCTCTATCGCTTACCAGAGTTACGTCAAGCTCCTGTTTTTTCAGGTAAATTGCAGCTTCTACCCCGGCAAATCCGCCACCAAGCACTAAAACCTTTGACATAACCACTCCTTTTTAATATTTCGTTATATTGGTTTGGACAGGGAGTTCATCACTCACATTGCTGTTCGCTTTTAGAACACCATACAACGCACCGATAAGCAGTCCGGAAAGAATGACGATCCATATTGTCTTTCTTTTCTCTTTGCTTTCCTTCCCGTTGTAGTCTTCTATCTTCTCTAACGTTGGTTCTGCATTTTGCATGAAAACCCTTTATTTTTTAAGTAGATCGGCACGAGGATAAACAAATACTGTATGTCTTTCCACCACTATCTTCTCTTTATCATCCGTTGCAAATGCTTTGATCGTGACAGGGATCGGTACATCTTTTCTTGTACTGTCTGCCAGCTTCTCGCTTGTTCTCAGTACAACTACTTTTTTACGTTTCTGTCCAGCAGCAATAGTGAACGGCTCTTTGGGTCTGACAATCTCAAGTTTATTCTTCAGGTCTCCCTCGATCTCGAAATAATAGGTATGCTTCTTGCTGTCGGTGTTGGCAAAAAGGAAAACATAGTCATTCTCAACCATACCGTGATCCAGTACTTTGTACAGCCTTGTCGTTTTGTTCACGTTAAGCAGCATATGCTCTTTTTTGCTTCCCATCGTGAAAAGTGCAACCAACACCAGTACCAGTACGGTAAAGTATGCGATCACTTTGGGTCTGAAATAGTTTGTTTTACCTTTTTGGTAGATGACCTCATTTTCACTTGACCATCTGACAAGAGACGGTTTGCCCAGAGCACCCATGACCGTAGTACAGGCATCCACACACTCAAGACAGTTGATACACTCAAGCTGCAGACCTTTACGAATATCAATATGTGTCGGGCAGACCGTTACACAACTCTCACAGGTTGTACATTCTGCATAAGGTTCTGCCGCCTTGAGTTCTTTCTGCTTGGTAAATACTTTGTGTCTTTCATTACCATGTCCTTCATAAATATCTCCACCTCTGTGCGGATCATAGATCGCCATGATCGTATCATC
>JANTHR010000002.1 GCA_024762315.1 Sulfurovum sp. | reverse complement strand
CCAAGACCGATGGATCTTGACTTCTCGTTGGTCTTTTTTACTTTTGCAAGCGGGTAGAAGTTAAGGTCTATGACGTTGTCAAGCATACGGATCGCAGTAGGGACAACACGTGCCAGATCTTCTTGTGTATGAATTTTGGAGAGGTTGACAGAAGCCAGGTTACATACCGCTGTATCACCGTCTATTTTCTCTTTGTCCACGATCCATATCTGCTTACCGTTCAAAGAGTCAAGTGCTGTGACTTTCTTTGCCGGTTTGGTTGTACCGTTGTCAACTGTCAACATCTCATTCTCGTCATACGATTCTACCGTTCCGTCATCAAAAGTAAATCTTGTTTTGTAGGTATTTGGAGCCGTGTTCTGGAAGATCTCCGTACAGAGATTCGAACTTCTGATCACGCCTACATGCTTATTGGGGTTTGCTTTGTTGGCTGCATCCTTGAATGTCAGGAACGGGTTGCCTGTTTCAAAATAGCTTCTCAATATCTCTTTCCAGAGCCCTTTGGCCGAGATCACTTCCCTGGTGATATTCTCATCAGAATGCTCAAGTTCTACGTAACGCTTCTCAAACGCCTCTCCGTAAAGTTCTGTCAACTCCGATACTTCAAACGGATCGAAAAGTGTCCATGTTGCATCTTCCTCTACCCTTTTCATAAAGAGGTCGTTCAGCCAAAGCGCAGGGAAAAGGTCATGTGCCCTGCGACGCTCTTCACCGGAATTCTTCTTCAGATCAAGAAAGTCGCGTACATCCACATGCCAAGGCTCGATGTAAACTGCTATGGCTCCTTTACGTGTTCCCAGCTGATCAACGGCGATCGCAACATCGTTGGCGATCTTAAGGAACGGAACGATCCCTCCTGCCGCATGCTTATGTCCGTCAATGTATGAACCCATACCACGAACCAGTGACCAGTCCCATCCGATACCGCCACCAAATTTTGAAAGCAGCGCCATCTCCTTATATCCGTCAAAAATACCTTCAATATTATCCGGTGTAGAGCCAATGTAGCAAGAGCTCAGTTGGTGTCTTGGTGTTCTTGCATTGGAGAGTGTCGGTGTTGCTGCCATCACTTCGAACTTACTCAGGATGTCATAGAACTTCTTTGCCCATGTTTGACAGTCAAATTCATTTTGTGCCAGGAACATTGCCACGCCCATGAAAAGCTGTTGCGGGAGTTCTATAGGTACACCGTTACGGTCCTTCAGCAAGTACCTGTCATACAGTGTACGTAATCCAAGATAGGTGAACTGAAGATCGCGCTCCGGCTTGATGTACTCATTGAGGTCATCAAGGTCATACTTCTCTTTAAGTCCAAGAACGATACGCCCCTCTTCCTCACCACGCTCAAAATGATCACGAAGGTGGTTATAGCCTGTAAACCCTGTTGCCTTATGGTAGATGTCATAGAGGAAGAGTCTAGAGGCTACAAAAGTCCAGTTGGGTCTGTCAATATCTATTTTGTCAACCGCTGTCTTGATAAGAGTGGTCTGTATCTCCTCGGAGCTGATCATATCACGAAACTGAAGCTTGGCATCAACTTCCAGTTCACTCTGGCTTACGCCGTCCAGTCCTTCTACCGCTGCTGACGTGTATTTCTGGATCTTGGATACATCCAAGGTCTCCACTCTACCATTTCGTTTAACGACTCTGATCATTCTTTCTCCCTAGTTCTAACTTCAATTTAAAAAAAATACCTCTCCTCCGAGGTAGAAATATTAGATGATTCTACTCAAATTATGCTTGGATATTTTTGAATTTTCGTATCATTTTTAGACAATCATTTTATAAGAAAAAATAATAATTAGAGAAGTGCCGATGGTGCGGGGAGGAGTGCAAAATAATTAAAAAATTAATGAGAAAATAAAATGCAAAAATAATACCGAAACCTGCATAGGATTAGAGTGCATGAATTTACGCAAGAGATTTAAAAGCAGTACATCTGTACAGCATTAAATATCTCGTGCAAAGTGATCTGCTCTCAGCCTATTTAAAAACTCTGTCAAAGATCTTGTCTACATTCTTCGTATAGTAGTCATAGTTGAAACACTCTCTGATCTGCTCTTCGCTCAATGACTCTCTGAGCTCTTTGTCTGCAAGAAGATACTGCAGGTAGAGTGACTCGCCTTTTTCATTCGTGGTCGGTTTTCCCTGCTGGATCTCTTCCCATACTTTCATCGCATTACGCTGTACAATCCTGTAGGCATCTTCACGGCTTACCCCTGCTTTAGGCAGCTCAAGAAGTACACGCTGGGAGAAGACCAGTCCGCCTGTAAGGTTCAGGTTCTTCATCATATTTTCAGGCATAACCGTAAGGTTTGCGATCACATTGTTCATGCGGTGCAGCATGAAGTCTGATGTAATGAAAGAGTCCGGCAGCCAGAATCTTTCAGTCGAGGAGTGTGATATATCTCTCTCATGCCAGAGTGCCACATTCTCCATGGCAGGTGCTGCATACGCTCGTATCATACGGGCAAGCCCTGTAATATTCTCTGTTAAAATAGGATTTCTTTTATGGGGCATTGCAGAACTTCCTTTTTGCCCTTTGGCAAAATATTCTTCCGCCTCATACACTTCCGTTCTTTGCAAGTGCCTCACCTGTACAGCAAACTTTTCAACAGATGATGCCAACAATGCCAAAGCAGTTGCCAGTCTTGCGTATCTGTCTCTTTGCACCACTTGGTTTGAACAAGGCTCTGGTTTTAACCCAAGCTCGGCCATCGCATACTCTTCAAGCTCCAGTGGCGCGTGTGCAAAGTTACCCATAGCACCAGAGATTTGCCCAACAGCAATAACATCCATCGTCTCTTCAAGATTCTTAAGATGTCTTGCTACCTCATCATACCATACGGCCAAAGTCAAACCAAAGGTAATAGGCTCTCCATGTATCCCATGGCTTCTTCCTACCATAAGTGTCATTTTATGTTCAAAAGCACGCTTTTTAATGGACTCCATAAGCATCTTCACATCTTCTATAATGATTTCCAATGAAGCTTTCATTTGAAGTGCAACACCAGTATCGACAGCATCTGAACTTGTCATACCATAGTGAAACCATCTAGACTCTTCACCAAGGCTTTCACTGACGCTTGTATTGAAAGCAATGAGATCATGTTTGGTAACCGCTTCAATCTCTTCTATTCTCTCCACAGAAAAGGTAGCATTATTCACAATCTTTTCACAGTCCTCATCAGGGATCAGCCCTAATTTATTCCACGCTTTTACTGCTGCTTTTTCTACTTCCAGCCATGCTGCATATCTGGCCTGCTGTGTCCATTTCTCTGCCATTTCCGGTCTTGCATATCTTTCAACCATACTAACCCTTATGTGTATAAAATTTTGCTATTATTCTACCAAAACAGCAGTTACAGTGAGGTGAATAGCGTATGCCATTTGTGAAAGAAAAATTTACAGTACCCCAGAAAATGCCGGCATTTTTATATATTATGCATCTCTTCAACTATACACAGGGTCAAGCCCAAAGACTTATTGCTAAAGGCCGCTTGCTCGTCAATGGCGAGTCCATGTTCCTTACAGGTGGAAAAATAGAAGGGGTGGTTGAGATCGTCTACTTCAAACCCTCTTCCCAAGGCAATGCCCCTCTCTTTCAAAACAGGGACTTCATGGTCTTTGAGAAACCTTCCGGTACACTGGTACATCCAAACACTATGTCTACCCCCTATTCTATGCTGGATGAGATACGGCATCTCAGCGGCGACCATGCAAATGCAACGCATCGTATTGATATGGAAACTTCCGGTCTGCTCTTGGCCAGCAAACACAAAGAAGCAGAGTCCTACCTCAAAAATGGCTTTGAAACAAAGAGTATAAAAAAGTCCTATTTGGCATGGGTGGATGGTAAACTTACAGAGCCCTTTTCAAGTCATGAACGTATCAAGATCAATAAAGAAGGTTATGAAAAAACCAAGCACAAGGTCTTCATAGATGACGATGGAAAAGCATCCCATACCGACTTTATCCCCTTGGAATATGATGAAAAACTTGATGCTTCTTTGGTGGCCTGCTATCCTCATACAGGCAGAACCCATCAGATACGCATACATTTGTTTCACGTGAAACACCCTATCCTTGGTGACCCCATCTATGGCACGACTTTCGATACAGCAAACAGATACCTGGAAAATGAGATCAGTGAAGAAGAGCGGTTTCGCCTGACTGGGGCACGGCGACTTATGCTGCATGCCCATACACTCTCCTTCGTTTATGCAAACAGATTTCACATAGAAAGTAAGAGTGATTTTACTCGGATGTATGACTTAATATGCCCCAAAGAGGAGCGTCAGTTCAATGGGAATTAGAAGATATATTATTGCTCTCCCGGTAATTAAGAGAGCCTACTCATCCCTGTTGGCTTCATAAATAAACCATCCCACTCCGATCCCGGCAACCAAAACGATAAAAACCAATAACACTATCTGTATATCAGGCATCTATATCTCTCCTTCGAGTTCTTGTTCCCGCAATTGTCCACAGGCAGCTGAAATATCTAGACCTTTGGATTCACGGATGGTGCAATGTAGTCCTCTTTGGGTTAAATACTCCTGAAATTTTTTCATATCCGCTTCGGAGGGCCGCTTAAATTCTGTTCCGCCGTAAGGGTTGAAATAGATCAAATTGACTTTTGCTTTGATCCCATCCAACAGGCTCAAAAGTTTCTTTGCTGCACTGATATCGTCATTGACATCTTTGATGACAAGGTACTCGAACATCACCCGTTTTCTATCGTTGACAGGAAAGTTTTTTACTGCCGTGATGATCGACTCAATATTGTAGGCTTTGTTAATAGGCATGAGTTGCTGCCTGAGTTCATCGTCTACGGCATGAAGCGAAATAGCAAGATTGATCCCCAGCTCCATTTTTCCAAGTTTTTCTATCTTGGAGCTGAGTCCGGAGGTGGAGATGGTTTGACGATGCGTTGCAATAGACATCCCCTCCGGATCAGCAAATATCTTTACAGATTTCACTACCTCATCCAGGTTGTCAAGTGGTTCACCCATTCCCATATAAACCAAGTTGACACGACGGTTGGCAGCAATGGCATTGTCTTTTTTGATCATGCGTACCTGTTCAACGATCTCACCGGCAGTCAAATTACGCATAAAACCGCCCTTTGCGGTCAAACAAAAGGCACACCCTACCTTACACCCTACCTGAGAGGAGATACAGACTGTATAGCGCTCCTGATGCTTTACAGAGCCATCTTCATGATACTCCTTCTCTTTCATTAAAAGCAATACGGCTTCTACGGTATGCCCGTCATGCAGTTCAAAAAGATATTTGCGACTGCCGTCTTTACTGTCTTGTACTGTCAGCGTTTTGAGCGGGGTAAGGGTATATTCCTCATCAAGCTTCTCTCTCATCTCTTTAGGAAGATTCTTCATCTCATCGAATGAAGTCGCATATTTATGGTAGATCCAGTTGTAGATCTGTTTTGCCCTGAATGCGGGTTTGATCTTTTCGCTTAGCTCTTCTTTTGTTAGGTCTTGTATTATTTTTTTCATGGTTATTGTCTTTTTAATTTTCTAAGATCCGGTATCCGCAAGGGGTATCCCCTGCATTATCCCAATCTTTGTAGGGGCAATCTTTTGTTATCGCCCAAAATGGTTGGCAGCATTATTTTTTGCCATCTGCTCTTTGATCATCTTTTTTACATATATATCTAGTTTTTCCATGGCTTCTTTATGGTTTTTGAGAAAATCTCTATGTGCATTTTCATTACAATAGTTGGTTACGATCAATATTCCTTCAGCAGGAATGTCGAATGCCTTCGCCACTTTCATTACAGCATAGAATTCCATATTCTCAACTGCAATACCTTTTTCAATATAGTACTTACCCAGTCTGGCATCCGTTGTTATATAGTTTGAAGAGTTCACAACTATTTTGCTGCTGCAAGAACCTTCTCTGGGAAAACTTGTTTCACGTGAAACAATAGGGGTATATGCTCCCGCATTAAAATAGCTGTTTTCAATATTGACTGCTTCATATGAAGTAATAATATCAAACACCTTCTTATCACCATAACTCCCTGCCGTTCCAACAAAAATCAGTTCCTTTGGTTTCTCAGAGAGAACCATTTTGGTAAGATTGATTGCGGTATCCATAAGCCCTATGCCTACAGGCATTGCAAAATCAAACTGCTCGCTCTCTCCTGCACAAATAAACATTTACATTCTCACAGGGATGTTTTTCTCATGGAGGTACGCCTTAAGCTCCATAATGTCTATCTCCCTAAAGTGAAAGATGGATGCTGCAAGCGCCGCATCTGCATGGCCAATGGTGAATGCCTCTTCTATGTGTTTCATCGTCCCTGCCCCGCCGCTTGCGATCAACGGGATATTCACAAGGTCACTGATCTTTCGGTTAAGCTCATTATCGAATCCAGCTTTGGTCCCGTCTGCATCCATAGAGGTCACAAGCAATTCACCTGCTCCTCTGCTATGTGCTTCTTTTGCCCACTCCAGCGCATCGATGCCTGTGTCATTGCGTCCACCATGGGTAAAGACATGCCATTTGCCATCTGCAACCCTTTTGGCGTCTATTGCTACGACAATACACTGGGAACCGAAACGTTTTGCTCCCTCTTCTATGAAAGCCGGTCGTTTGATAGCAGCCGAATTGATGCTTACTTTGTCACAACCGACATTGAGAAGGCTGTAAATATCTGTAAGTTCACGAATACCTCCCCCTACCGTCAGAGGGATGAATACTTCCTCTGCCACTTTTTTTACCACATCCACAATGGTGTCGCGTCCTTCATGACTTGCGCCAATATCCAAAAAAGTGATCTCGTCGGCACCCTCTTCATTGTAGCGTCTAGCCACTTCCACAGGGTCACCTGCATCACGCAGGCCTACAAAATTCACACCTTTGACTACGCGTCCCTCACTCACATCCAGGCAGGGTATAATACGTTTTGCGAAATAATCCATGCTATATCTTTCCAATGCGGCCAGTCGCATGAGCCGACTGCTGAAGTCGCCTCAGCGGCAATGTAGTCAAATGGGTTTTTCTCATTTGATATCCTTTGATGATGATACGTTTTGCAAAATAATCCATTTATAGTCCATATCCTCTAAAATTATGGTAAGATTATACAAAAATTATCCCAAATAGGTGATTAGAAGGTATATTATAGTATGATTGTTGAAGATTTAGCCGAATTTGCATCTAAGAAATTTGGACAGAATTTTTTAAAAAATGACTATTATCTTCAAAAAATCGTCCAAGCGATGCCCAACGACAACTTAAAAGTTGCAGAAATTGGGCCTGGCTTAGGTGATTTAACCAAAGAACTTGTGAAAACAAGAAATGTCACAGCATTTGAGGTTGATAAAAGATTATGCGAGCATCTTACAGCAGAGTTTGAGGAACCCATTCGTCAAGGGAACTTCGAACTTCGTTGCGGGGATGTGCTTGAGCGTTGGGAGTCAGGTAACCTGCTGGATGAACCTTATCATCTGGTAGCCAATCTGCCCTATTATATCGCGACCAATATCATCTTAAAAGCATTTAGAGATGAACGATGTCGATCCATACTCGTCATGGTTCAAAAAGAAGTTGCCGTAAAATTTGCAGCCGCTGCGAAACAGAAAGAGTTTTCTGCTCTTTCTGTACTTGCCGGAAGCGTAGGAAAGGCTACATTGTGTTTCGAGGTTGAACGCGAAGCATTTGTGCCTCCTCCAAACGTAACTTCTGCTGTGCTTTTAATAGAAAAAGACCGGTCAAGAGACGATGAGAAGTTTGAAACATTTTTAAAGGTTGCATTCTCGCAGCCTCGCAAAAAACTCTCTAAGAATCTCATGTCTGCTTTTTCAAAAGATATTGTGGATCAAACTTTTGCAAACCTGGACCTGGATCCTAACTTGCGACCTCATGAAGCTGAGACATCTCTTTATCATCACTTATATAATGAATTAAAGGATAATTTAGATGGAAAACAGCAAACCAAACAACGAAAACTCTCAAAATCAAGGGCAAAAAACTCCAAACGATAACAGACAAAGAGAGAGAAGACCAAACCCGCATAGACAACAGAACACCAACACACAAAGTGAAAACAGGCAAAGTACTGACAGGTCGAACACTAAGCCGAACAGAAAACCCCATCCAAACAGAAAGCCAAACCCAAATCAAAATACCAATGCACAAAACAGTGAAGGTGCAAAAAACAATCAAAATCCCAATAGAAAACAAAACCCTAATCAAAAACATAATCAAAACAGAAAACCAAACCCTAATAACAGGCCCAATAATCCGAATAAGGGCAATAAAGGCAGAGGGAAAAGGAAGAATGTCACTACCGTAAATGAAGCAATGAGGGCTTCCATTGAAGAGAACAGACGTGTTCAGGAAGCAAGGATGGCTCCCTGGAAACAGATCAACATGGCAAGTAAAGGCAAAGTAAGATTTACACCGCTGGGCGGTCTCGGCGAGATCGGGGGCAACATGGCGGTACTTGAGACAGAAAGCAGTGCTATTGTCATCGATGTTGGAATGAGCTTCCCTGATGAGACCATGCATGGAGTCGATATTTTGGTACCTGATTTCTCTTACCTTCATACGATCAAAAACAAGATAAAAGGTATTGTCATCACACATGGCCATGAAGATCACATCGGTGCAGTGCCCTACCTCTTTAAAGAGTTAAAATTCCCTATCTACGGAACACCTCTTGCGCTTGCGATGATAGAGAACAAGTTCAATGAACATGGACTTAAAGCGGATGCAAAATATTTCAACTTTATCACAAAAAGAAAGCAGTATACCATCGGCGATATGCAAATAGAATGGATACATAATACCCACTCTATCATTGATGCATGTTCCCTCGCCATAGAGACACCGGCAGGAACACTTGTCCATACGGCGGATTTCAAAATAGACCACACTCCTGTTGACGGCTACACTATGGATCTGCAGCGGTATGCCTATTATGGAGCAAAAGGGGTACTTTGCCTCTTCTCTGACTCTACCAATTCACATAATCCGGGTTTTACCAAAAGTGAAACAGTTGTAGGAAAAACATTCGATACACTCTTTGAACTTGCGAAAGGAAGAGTGATCATGTCAACCTTCTCTTCCAATGTCCACCGTATCTTCCAGGCCATGGAAAGAGGCGTAAAGCATGGCAGAAAGATCTGTGTCATCGGACGCTCAATGGAAAGGAATGTAGAGACCAACAGGGCGCTGGGTTTTGTGGATATAGATGACAAACATTTCATTGAAGTGCATGAGGTACCAAAATATGCCGATCATGAAGTCCTCATCGTTACAACCGGTTCTCAGGGCGAGACCATGGCAGCGCTCAACCGTATGGCAACGGACGAGCATAGACATATCAAACTCAAGCCGTCTGATACGGTCATCATCTCTGCTTCTGCTATCCCCGGGAATGAGGCATCAGTCTCCAAGCTGATGAACCTTCTTATTAAGGCCGGTGTGACCGTACGCTATAAAGAATTTGCCGATATACACGTATCGGGACACGCGGCACAGGAAGAACAAAAACTCATCTTAAGACTCATTCAGCCTAAGTTCTTTCTGCCGGTACACGGCGAGTACAACCACATTGCCCAGCATGCCAAAACAGCGGTAAGCTGCGGAGTGGATGAAAGAAACATCCTTCTAATGAGCGACGGTGACCAGGTAGAGATCACCCCCAAGTACCTCAAAAAAGTGAAAACCGTTAAATCCGGGAAGACCTATATTGACAATCAGAACAATATGACGATCGAAAATGATGTAGTACTTGACAGACAGAAGCTGGCTGAAGACGGTATTGTCACAGTGGTAGCACAAATCGCACAGAACAACCAAAAAGTTGTCGGCAAGCCTATTGTATACACACATGGACTTGTGGCAGACAAAGATGACAAAAAATTCGCAAAAGAGATCGAAGTATTGCTTGAGACCCTGCTTCTCAACATGAAACCGGAGGCGCTTAAAGAACATTCTTTTATTGAAAATGAAATCCGCAATGCTATCAGAAAACATGTGGTTCGTACGAAAAAAAGATATCCGCTTATCATCCCGACCATCTTTATTGTATAACCAAAAGTAGCCCCTGTACTTTACAGTGGCGGGAGGCTTGCTGATTGACTCAGCCCCTCTCCATATCCCTCCCCCTATCATAATTCTTAACTTTTAATAAAAAAAGACTATAATTTTCTGTAATACCATTAAAAGGAGAGTGATCACCATGAAAAAAATCTGGCTTTTACTCCTGCTTTTGCTTATACTGATATTCTTCTGTACTTTGCAAAAAATGGATAAACTGACCCTTACTGCACCGGCCGCAACAAAGACTGCTACCGTAGTTACCATACCTCTTGAAGCACATATCATTGAATATGTCATTCAGCAAACTCCTAAAGGGTATAGGCTGAGTGGGAATTTTAGAAATACGATACAGCAAAATGAACTAAGTGCGTTATTTGATGCCCAAAATACCAAGTTGAACATTGGCAATACATCGACCAATGAAGCACTTTTGGAAAAAGGCAGTATCTCCCTTACCAAAAAGATCATTCCCCATTTTGTAAAAGAGTATAAAAATGGTAAGATCCGCTATAGCAATGAAGTGCTTATCGTTGAAGGTGAGGTAAACAGCTATGAAGCCAAACACCAAATGCAAAAGCTTCTTGCTGCTTCACCTATTGCATCAAAGAACAATACCAAAGTCGTATTGGAAAAAAAGCCAATTGATTTTGTTATCAGCCATACGGAACAAAGAAATATTCTCTCCGGGCATTTTACTGATAAAACACAGGAAAATGCACTTCAGGCTGCATTTAAGCGTACCAATGCTCCCGTAACTGCCTCTGCACTCTCTGAAGATGCAAAACTTCTTGACTTTGGCGGCATTGGGTTGACAGAGAAGATCCTTCCCCATTTTGCCCAGAACTATACAGAAGGGGAAATAAGCTACCGGGACAAAGTACTTACAGTAAAAGGGAAAGCAAAGAATGAAGCTGCAATGAGGGAGATGGAAAAACTGCTTGGCAGTGCAAATATCCCTACAAAGAACTTTACGAGCATAGATAAAGAGTACCTTCAAAGAATTGCTGATGCGCAAAAGGCCAGGGAGGAAGCAAAACTTGCACAGGAGAACAGAAGGCTGACAGAGGAAAAAGAGACGCTTGAACGAAAGTCCGCCGAGCAAGCAAGACTGGAAGAAGAGAAAAAAAGGGTTGAAGCAGAAAAAGAAAGACGTGTACAGGAAGAGCAAGCACAGCTTGCAAGAGAAGAGGCTGCACAAAAAGCTGCCCAGGAGCAAGAAGCCAAAGCCAATATCCTTCAACTTCTTCAAGTAGAGAATATTGAGTTCAACACGGCTAAAAGTACCTTAACAAGCAGGGGACGAGCTACGGTGGACAAACTTGCTTCCATCTTGAAAAAATATCCTGAAGTCCATATAGAGATCGCAGGGCATACTGATTCAGACGGCGATGAAGCCTTTAACCAGAAACTTTCACAAGCCAGAGTCGATACCGTGAAGAAAGAACTTGTGTCCCAAGGGGTTTCACCTCAACGCCTCAGGGCAAAAGGATATGGAGAGAGCAAACCGCTTGTACCCAATACCACAGACGAGAATAAACAAAAAAATCGTCGTGTTGAAATCAATATTATAGGAGAATGACCATGTTAGAAATCGCTTCACAAATCGTATTATGTTTACTGTTGGCTGCCCTTATAGGGTTCATTATAGGATATTTTTTTGGAAAAAGTACCTGTGCAAACGACAAGTGCGAGAACACACATGCAGATTTACACGGCTCAGATGATGCCCATACTGCTGCAGAAAAGACCAAAGAGACAGAAGCTGTCCCTGAAACAAAGCCAGTTCTTTTGACAGAACCAAGAGGCGGTCTAAAGGACAACCTTACACGCATTAAAGGGATCGGTGTCAAGATCGAAGAGACTCTTAACAAGATAGGTGTTTATCATTTTGACCAGATCGCCAATTGGAGTAAAGAAGATATTGCATGGATAGATGCCAATGTCGCTTTCCCCGGCCGTGTAGAGAGAGAGCAATGGGTCTCACAGGCCAAAGCACTGGCTGCCGGAGAAGAGACGGAGTTCTCCAAACGTGTGGATGCCGGTGAAGTTTCCAGCAGCAAGCAATCCTAGATCCACAAGGAGTGTCTACGCACTCCTCAGCCATTCTTACCTCCCCTAACCTTCACTATGCTATAATCTTGTTTATATTTAATGCTGAGATTGGCCATTTACGTAAGATAAAGGGTACCTGCACCAAGTATAAGCATAAGAAAAAAGGCGGTATGATGGACCTCATTAAAATTGCACAGGAAACATTTCGTATCGAGGCAGAGGCTCTCACTAAAGCAGCAGAACGCCTTGATCAGAATTTTTTAGATGCGATTGAACTCATACTGCATACAAAAGGAAAGCTGATCATCACCGGTGTAGGCAAATCAGGTCTTGTCGGTGCAAAAATGGCCGCAACCTTCGCAAGCACAGGAACATCAAGTTTCTTTTTACACCCAACTGAAGCCCTGCACGGGGACCTGGGCATGATAGGAAAAGGGGATACCCTTCTGGCTATTAGCAGCAGCGGGGAGAGCGAAGAACTTACAAAGATACTTCCGCATATCAAACGTTTCAATATCCCCCTTATCGGGCTTACCGGCAACAAAAGCTCGTCATTGGGCAGATATGCCGATGTATTTCTGGACATCTCCGTTGAAAAAGAGGCTTGTCCTCTCAACACTGCCCCTACGACCTCCACTACGTTAACGATGGCACTGGGCGATGCTCTGGCCGTTGCACTGATGAAGAAAAAAGGATTTAAGAAAGAGGATTTTGCCTCTTTTCATCCCGGTGGCTCTTTGGGCAAAAAGCTTTTTATCAAGATAAAAGACTTGATGCGCACAGAATCCCTGCCCATCATCGATGATCAGACAACGCTCAAAAAAGCTGTTGTCACTATGAGTGAAGGAAAGCTTGGTACTGTACTTATCGTAGACAGATCAGGAAAGCTCATTGCCCTGCTCAGCGATGGAGACTTAAGGCGTGCACTGATGGATAAAGACTTCGATCTGGACCACCTGGCTATAGAATATGCCACCAAAGATCCAAAAAGTTATCACAATACGGAACTCCTTGCGAGTGAAGCGCTGGAGATCATAGAGAATGATCGCATACAGCTTTTGCCTATCACGACCCAAGGGGGAAAGATCATCGGTGTATTGCATATCCATGATCTTATCAATGCGGGGATCAAAAGTAAATAATGGAAAATCATGAGACTCAATAAATATATTTCACACAATACAAAATACTCCCGACGAGAAGCGGATAAACTGATAGAAGCAGGGGAGGTCACGCTAAACAAAAAGGTCCTTCACGATTTTGGCTATGAAGTACAAGAAGGTGATCGCATATTCGTAAAAAACAAACCGGTAACAGCTAAAAAAAGCGGTGAACTCACCGTCATTGCCTACAATAAGCCAAAAGGAGTACTCGTCACCAAAAAAGATGATAGAGGACGTGCAACGATATACCATAAGCTACCGGGGAAATTCAGGCACTTTACACCTGTAGGCAGGCTCGACTATGCATCAGAAGGACTTTTGCTCTTAACGGACTCTACAGAGGTGGCAACTGCGCTTATGGAGAGTGGTTTGGATCGTACCTATAACCTCAAAATAGATAAACCTGTCACCGAAGAGATGATGAATGCTATGAAAGAGGGGCTGGCTCTTGATGATGCACGTGCCGGAGCGCACGAAAAGAGTAAGATCACCCGTATGGAATTTGCTCCTTTTGCACACTTTGAGATCCGGGCAGAGGGCAAAAGCTTTTCTAAACTCCGTGTCACTATAACGGAGGGTAAAAATAGAGAATTAAGACGTTTTTTCGGTCACTTTGATGCCAAAATACTCGATCTGAAACGTGTAGCATTCGGCGGTATAGAGCTCAATAACCTTCCTACCAATAAAACCCGTTTTTTCTCACGCAAAGAGTATGATGACATTCATCAATTCATGAAACGCAAAAAAGCAAATGATAAAGCTGAGATAGAAAATAGAGCAAATACCAAAAAACAAGAAGAAGAGAAGCAAAAAAACAAAAAGCATGTACTAAAAAAGTTCCATAAAAAAGACTGAATCGTGATGAACCTTGCCCTTAAATATCGTCCTAAAAGCCTTGAGGAGATCATAGGACAATCCCACCTCCTAGGTACCGGTGCGGTACTTCAGAAACTCATTGAGACGGATGCCCTGCCCCATATCTTTTTCTATGGACCGCCAGGCTGCGGTAAAACCACACTTGCAAGAGTGATCGCCTCACGGTTGGACAGACCTTTTTATGAGATGAATGCCACCACACTTAAAATAGAAGATCTTCGCAGAATATTCAAAGAATATACCAACGCACTTCAGAAACCTCTTATTTTTATCGATGAGGTACATAGGCTCAGCAAGAATCAGCAGGAGGTACTTTTGCCTTTTATGGAGAACAATGCCGCACTTATCATCGGTGCATCAACCGAAAACCCCTATTACTCACTTACTGCGGCGATGCGTTCACGTTCTCACCTCTTTGAGCTTAAATCCATTCAGCAGAAAGATATGTTCCAGTACCTGGAACATATCATAGCACTGGAAAAACTCTCTGTAGAAGAGCAAGCTAAAGAGTATCTTGTATTCTCCAGCGGGGGCGATATCAGAGCGATGCTAAACCTTTTGGAAAGTGCGTCCGCCATCCAGTCCCCTGTCACCCTCGAGACACTCAGGCAGATACGCCCACATGCCATGCAGGCAGGAAGTTCCGAGAGTGAGAGTCACTACGAGCTTACTTCTGCCATGATCAAGAGCATTAGAGGTTCCGACATCGATGCGGCACTCTATTATCTTGCACGTCTGATAGAGGGAGGAGAACCTGCCGAATTCATTGCCAGACGCTTGGCAATACTTGCGAGTGAAGATATAGGCAATGCCAATCCCCCTGCTCTAAACTTGGCCAGTTCAACACTCAATATCGTGAAACATATCGGCTACCCTGAAGCCAGAATTTCCCTTTCTCAGTTAGTGATCTATCTTGCCTCTTCGCCTAAATCAAATAGCAGCTATATGGCTATTAACAATGCATTAAAAGCTATCAGAGAGGGAGAGATATACCCTATTCCTTCCCATATCAAAACCCATGCCAAAACGTACAAATACCCTCATGATTTCGGCGGATGGGTAGAACAAGCCTATCTGGCAACACCTTTACGTTTTTACCAAACTCAAAAAATAGGATTTGAAAAAACCCTCTGGCAATGGCACGAAAAAATAATTTCTAAAGAGAAATAAAAATATTTGCCTCATAAATTCCACACATTTTTCACACATTTCTGTGCTATAATAAATAAGAAAATGAAACAATAAAGGAATCAAGATGAAAAAAAATATATTTAAGATGCTGCTGGCAGGGAGTGCAGGTATCGCTTTACTAAGTGGCTGCGGAGAACCTCTGATGCCAAATAATGCAACACAGACAGGTGCTGCAACAGGTGCTGTTGCCGGGACAGTCATAGGATACAATGCTTCCGGCCATCATAGAGGCAGAAATGCTGTGATCGGCGGCCTTCTTGGTACAGCAGTAGGTGCAGGAGTGGGAAGTGCGATAGATAACCAAAATCCCGAACCACAGGAAACAGGCGGATGGCAATAGCCTCAACTTAAATCTAAAGGAGATAGAATGAAATTACTTAAGCCGATACTTGCTTCAACGATAGCCGCTTTTATGCTGGGAGGATGTTATAATCAACCTGGATTGGTGCAGGATACCAGTTATAACCGTACAAAAACCGGTGTTGCAACGGGTGCCGTAGCAGGTGCCCTCATAGGCTACAACACTAAAGGTCACCACAAAGGCCGAAGAGCCCTGATAGGTGGTCTATTAGGCGCTGCTGCAGGTGGTGCAATTGGTTATAGCCTGGATCAACAAGCCAACGAAGTTGCCCGTGCACTGGGGACAGGTGTAAACAATGATCCTCTTGCTGCACTTGATCCAAACCGAAATATTATTGTCTCAAAACACCCGAATTATGTGAAGATCATGTTCAGGGATCGCATGATGTTTGCAACTGATTCATCAAGACTTCAATCTAGTGCAAGATACAAAGTCAATAAAGTAGCTCGTCTCTTGGAGCGTTACCCTCAAACTATTGTAGGTGTTGCAGGATTTACAGATAATCAGGGGAGCTATGAATACAACCAAGGTCTTTCTCAAAGAAGAGCGAATACTGTAGCGAATATACTTGCAGTGAACGGCAGACCGCTTACAAAAGGATGCTCATACTCTAAGCCCATCGCACCAAATGATACTGCCAGGAACAGGGCACTCAACAGACGTGTAGAAGTCTATCTCTATGCTGATAGAAATATGATGTCTGACCCTTGCCGTTAGGCCAACAGACTATTTTAGCAAGTCAAGTGAACGCTTGGCTTGTTCTGCAGTCATTGCACCGGAGAAGAACTTGCCTTCAACGGTATCTATATGCTTTAGAAGCGTAGTCTGAAGTGCATCTCCTCTAATTCTCTCTTTTACAAAACGTTTCATATCGGCAAAATCAGGAAAAAGCTCAAGGAATTCCTGCTTAAGTGCACTCGCCTGCCACGCCTCGATCTGCGTTTTAGCATCAGCATCTACAAGATTGAGGATCTCCTGACCTATACTGTCCACGCTATGATATTGATCGTACCTATGCTCTTGCTGATACCCCTTGTTTTGAAATTTTTCATCTTCTTTCTGAATATCGCCTAAAAAATTAGTGATCAAATAGAGAAATCCCAGACCTACAAGTATAAATATTAATAAACTCTTGTCCATCGCAAAATCCAATTTATTTTTTTATGGGTGAATTATACTATAAGTTTTAAAATAATATGTTGATTAAAAGTTTAAAGTTTGTTTAAGTAGTGGTGCGGATGAGAGGACTCGAACCTCCACGCCGTAAAGCACCAGATCCTAAGTCTGGCGTGTATACCAATTTCACCACATCCGCATGTGATTGTTTAACTAAACAATAAAAAGTAGGTGGTACACCCGTCAGGATTCGAACCTGAGACCGCCCGCTTAGAAGGCGGGTGCTCTATCCAGCTGAGCTACGAGTGCTTTAATAGTTCAATATTTAAAAACTCTCAACAATAAGTTCAAAATGTGACGAGTCACATGAGCCGACTGTTGAAGTGATTAATGGTACGCCAGAGAGGACTCGAACCCCTAACCCTCAGATCCGAAGTCTGATGCTCTATCCAGTTGAGCCACTAGCGCTTCTTCATTTGGGAGGTTCCCAATCAACTTACCAATGGGGTGGACGACGGGGCTCGAACCCGCGACAACCTGTGCCACAAACAGGTGCTCTACCAACTGAACTACGTCCACCATCAATTGTTTTATTATACTATTCATTTTAAATAACTATATGGTCGGAGTGAAAGGACTCGAACCTTCGACCCCCTGGTCCCAAACCAGGTGCGCTACCAGACTGCGCTACACTCCGTTGCCCCAAACCTGAAACATCAGATTTAAAAAGGACTGCAATTATAGTCAAAAGGTTTCAATTTGTCAATAGATTTTTAAAAAAAAAGAAAAAATCATTAATTATCTCCTATTTTATGGCTTAATGTGTATAATATTTGAACTAATTTGCAGGGAGAATTTATGGATAGCATATTCGAACAGATCAACAGCCTTTTGGCTTCTGTTTTCTTTTTTGATATTTTTTTTGGCACGGTAGAGGGAAGCAGCATGCCTTTCATCGTTGCCTGGCTTGTTGCAGGAGGTATTTTCCTTACTTTCCGTTTTGGTTTCATTAATATCCGAATGTTCTCGCACGCTTACAAGATCATCACAGGAAAATACAGAACAGCCGATGATGTAGGGGAAATCACTCCGTTCCAGTCTTTGACCACAGCACTCTCTGCTACTGTCGGGCTTGGAAATATCGCCGGTGTTGCCATCGCCATTGCTGTAGGAGGTCCGGGAGCTACTTTTTGGATGATATTGGCCGGTTTCTTTGGTATGACCCTGAAATTCACAGAAGTGACCCTTGCACAAATATATAGAGAGAAAAGACCTGACGGTCGTATTATGGGTGGTGCCATGCAGTACCTCTCCAAAGGTCTTGCGTCCAAAGGGCATAAGCAACTAGGAAAAGTCCTTGCTGTGCTGTTCGCCGTACTGGCTATAGGCGGAAGTCTTGGGGCAGGAAATGCCTTTCAAACTTCTCAAGCCATGGGAGTACTGACCGATCGTGTTCCTTTCTTTCAACACTACCCTATTGCCTTTGGCCTGATCATGGCTATGATCGTAGGCTTTGTGATCATCGGCGGGATCAAACGTATCGCCAGTACTGCTGAAAAGATCGTTCCTCTTATGGTACTGATCTACTTGGCAGCCTCTCTTTGGATACTTGTAGTAAATGCCTCTGCCGTACCTCATGCCATTACAACGATATTCCATGAAGCCTTTGCTCCTACTGCAGCTGTCGGCGGGATGATAGGGGTGCTTGTGCAGGGCTTTAAGCGTGCGGCATTCTCAAGTGAAGCGGGGATAGGTTCTGCAGCCATTGTGCACTCTACTGCTTCAGTGAAATACCCTGTAAGACAGGGAATGGTCGCTCTTTATGAGCCGTTCATCGATACGATCGTGATCTGTACGATGACGGCACTTGTCATTGTCACTACCGGTGTGTATGACCCCTCAGGTACTTTTGCTGATCTGGTAGCCGCAAAGCAGGGTGCGGCACTTACGGCAGCTGCCTACGGAACAGTGATCTCCTGGTTCCCTGTTATCCTCTCCTTCTCCATCATACTTTTTGCATTCTCTACAATGATCTCATGGTCCTATTACGGAGAGCGTTCTTGGACGTATCTGTTTGGAGAAAAATATACACTCGTCTATAAACTCATCTTCATCTCATTTACCGTGATGGCATCAGTTACCAGTGCCTCTGCCATGCTGGAGTTCTCAGATCTGCTTATTTTGACCATGGCCCTGCCAAACCTCATAGGGCTCTATATTCTGCAGGGTGATGTAAAAGACAACCTCAATGCATACCTGGCAAAATGGAAAAATGGGGAACTGGACAGGGAAGCGATCAGGAAGTAAGCTTCCAGTGAGCAGGTTTTGCATACTTTGAAAAGTGTGTCAAGTTTTTTGAAAAAATATAGTCTAATTGATTTGCTGTAGCTTTGGTTGAACGGCGTGAGTGGAGTGCGAGAGCAGACTCCCCGTATGTGACCAAACGAAACGAAGCCGTTCAGTCGAAGATGCGGTAAAGAAATTAGACTAGATCTACGCCTTTTTCGCCTTTGGCTAAGGCACCGATCACATACCCATCTGTATTTTCAAGAACTTTTTCTACATCTTCAGGTTCAACGACCCAGACCATGCCTACACCCATGTTAAAGGCTCTGTACATCTCTTCTTCATCCACATACTGCGCCATGAATTCAAAAATAGGCAATACTCTGATAGAATCTTTGTTTACAATGGCTCTCATGCCCTCTGGAAGGACTCTAGGGAGGTTTTCTACGATCCCGCCGCCTGTAATGTGGGCTAAGGCTTTCACGTACTGTTTATTGGCTTTATACTCTTTCACGTAGATACGTGTCGGCTCCAGCAATGTATCGATAAGCGGTTTTCCTTCAAACTCTGTCTCAAGACTCATACCCAATTTATCGAAAAAAAGTTTTCTTACCAGTGAATAGCCGTTCGAGTGCACCCCCGAACTTGGCATGGCGATGAGTACCTGCCCCTCTTTTACATTGGCAACCGTATCCATCTGGGAACGCTCTGCGATCCCTACAGCAAATCCTGCCAAATCAAAGTCATCATCTGAGTACATCCCCGGCATTTCGGCAGTTTCTCCACCGACCAATGCACATTCACTTCGTCTGCAGCCCTCCGCGATCCCTGCAACCACATCTTTGGCATTTTCAGGAAGAAGCTTCCCTGTTGCATAGTAGTCAAGAAAGAACATCGGTGTACCGTTATTACAGATGAGGTCATTCACACACATAGCTACCAGGTCTATACCCACTGTGTTGAGTCTCCCACTTTCAATAGCGAGCCTGAGCTTTGTACCGACACCATCCGTTGCAGAGAGGATCACCGGTTCCTTATAGCCTGTCGGAAGGGCATACGCACCTGCAAATGAGCCGATCCCGCCAATGACATTGCTGTCGAATGTTGATTTAACATCTGCCTTGATCGCTTCTACGAATTCATTCCCGGCATCAATATCTACACCGGCATCTTTATATGAAATATTTGACATTACTAACCTTTGTTTTCTTCACATTCACAAGGAGGAAAAATCTTTTTTAAAATGGTAAGCCCCGGACAAAACCCGGTAAACCCATCTATAAGAAGCAGGATCATCATTGCAAGCATCACCAAAAATGCCGCCTTGAACATTTGTGCCCCGGCTAATCCCATGATAAACCCCAAGATTATTGCCTGTATTATACTTTGTATTCTTTCAGCACACATCCTCTATATCCTTGTGAAAATTTTGATGTAATTATATCTAAAACTAACTTCTAAGTTTACGTCCCAGTTTTGCCTCTACGGAGCCCACTTTTTTGTTGAGTCTGCCAACGGGTCCCTCTCTCCAGTCTATTTTAATGGAGCTGTAGACCCGTTGGCAATCTTTTTGTAACGCTTCGTAGGCTTTGTTAATGACAGCCAGTACTTCTTCAACGGTCTCACCCTCTATGATGGTTCCCATAGGAGTGAGCTGATATTCCAAACCACTTTTATCGACTATATCTAATACTCTGGCAACAAATGCACTTTTACTTTGTGTCTGTTCGGTGGGGAACATACTGAATTCTACTAAAGCACTCATCTAAGCTCCTTTTTTTGTTTTCGGATATCATACCCTAATAGAGAATAAAACAAAACCTTTTTCTTCAAAAAAGAAACGGGAACAGTTGTTCTCCCAATAAGAATATGATATAATTTTTGTAAAAATGAGGGAACAAATGAAGCAAATGATAGTGAAGTATATGCTTTTTATTTCTGTCATTTTTATGGAAGGGTGCAGTACCGATCTGGAATCGTATTTAAAACCGGTCAGAGAGGAAGAAAGCGATATTCCCAGAGAGACAAATTCTGCACCTTCGCACTTGACATTCGCTATGCCCCTACCCGGTACTTCTGATACAGTGATGGGCATCGGGAATAAGGAACTAAAATTCGAAAAAACATTTTAATGGATCTTTTTTTCTGCATACACCGGTATGATACTCCGGATCAATTTTATAGAAGGATCAGCAGATGATCATTATCGGGGCAGGGGCTGCCGGACTTTGTGCTGCCATTGCATGTGCCAGGGCAGGGCAGAGAGTTGTTTTGCTGGAGCAAAACAGTAAAGTAGGTAAAAAGATACTTGTTTCTGGTAATGGCAAATGTAACATAGATAACCGTTACATCCAAGCCAACCGTTTTCATTCACGAGATCCTGACTTTGTTGAAAAAGTATTAAAAGGCTATGACTTCTCTGTAGTAGAGAAGTTTTTCACATCCATTGGACTAGAGCTGATGGAAGGCAAAGAGGGGAAGATGTTTCCTATGTCTTTGCAGGCATCTTCGGTCGTAGAGCTGCTTAAGTATGAAGCCAAGAGGGCAGGGGTACAGATAGTTTGTGACTGTACGGTGACAGGCATAGCAAAAGAGGGTGATATTTTTACACTGGAGACAACGCAGGGTACAAAAAGTTGTCATAAGCTTCTCATAGCCTCCGGCTCACCTGCCGCACCGCAGCTGGGAGGCAACGATTCCGGATATGCCTTTGCTACCAAAATGGGACACAGCCTCATTCCTCGCCATCCCTCACTCGTACAACTCTGTTCTGAAGAGTCTTGGGTGAAAGGGTGTGCAGGAGTGAAAGTAGCCGGGCTTGCAAAACTTTATGCCAACGGTGAGTACATTACCGAAAAAAAAGGCGACCTGCTCTTTACTAACTACGGCATAAGCGGACTGGCCATACTTGATTTAAGCCGTGAGGTAAGCATAAGACTGGCCAATTTTGACTACTGCGAACTCAGCCTGGACCTCATGCCGGAACTCAGCAAAGAGAGACTTACAAACTTGCTTCTAGCCAGAGTACATACAGAGAGCGAAAAACCCATAGGCTTATGGCTACAAGGCATCATCAACAAAAAGCTCATAGCCATCATACTAAAACAGTCAAAGAGTAGGGCACAAGCAGAAAAAGAACTTAACAGAAAAGAGATAAACAAACTCGTACACAGCATCAAAAACCTCAAACTCAGCATCAACGATACCAAAGGCTTCAAAGGGGCAGAGGTAGCCACAGGGGGCATAGACACTACCGAAGTCAACCCTCAAACGATGGAGTCAAAACTTGTACCTGATCTTTTCTTCGCAGGAGAAATACTCGATGTGGATGGAGATAGGGGAGGGTTTAATTTTCATTGGGCTTGGGTTACGGGGTTGAGGGTAGGTTACGTATAGTAAATGATTGAATGGCCTATATACACCATTCAATCAAAACTATTATACACGAAAAGAATTATTTGCTTAGTGCAACAAATTTAGGATTTTTAACGATTTCTCCGATCAACTTCTGTACTGCAAGGGGAAAAGATCTTTGCATTTCACTACATGCTGACATTGCTGAAAAACTTGACTCATAGTCATATCTTGAATTAACTTTATAACTTAATCCATTGGAAGATTTTAAAGTTATTGCAAATTCCCAAAATGCATTACCGATTACCGTACTACCATATATTTTATCTAAATTAGCAGTAATAGTTCTTTTTGCATTTTCATCAAACATATCTGAAATGATTAATTCTTTTTTCAAAGCATTTTGAATATATGAAGCAAATGTTTCACCTTTTGGTGTTCCAATCGGTGTGGCTAGCCTACACATTGTAGATCTCTCTCCTCTTCCTGAATCTGTAAATTCTCCAAGATTTACCTTGTTCGCTGTACCAGATATTGTTTTCAAAGCCAATAGATTATTTGTTGATACGGAATAATCATGTACCTTGTTTGCACATCCACTTAAAGCCATTATGGCAACTAACGCTAAAATTCCATGAAATATTTTTTTCATAGATCTCCCCTTTTTTATATATATAATTTTCTAAATATTATAATTTAGTAAGAAATACTACTTTAATAAAACTTTAAGGTAACTGTCTATACTTAAATATTAGGAAAATAGTCTTTTAGTTTATTGTAGATTTGGTCTGATGGGGTATGCGTAGAGAGGGAGCTTACATGTAGTAAGTGACCGAACGAAGCATGCCTCATCCGATCAAAGATATAGTGAAATAAAAGAACTATTTCGCGTTCTTTTTGTCTCTTGCCAAACGTTTTCTCACCACCGGGTCCAACGACTTCTTACGAATACGAATACTCTCAGGCGTAATCTCGATGAGTTCATCATCTTCTATCCACTCCATGGCAGACTCAAGCGTGATCTCTCTTGGCGGAACAAGTTTAATGGCATCATCAGCCCCACTTGTTCTCATGTTGGTCAACTGTTTTCCTTTAAGCGGATTCACATCCAGATCACCCGGTCTTGCTGATTCACCGATGACCATACCGCTATAGACTTTGTCCTGTGGCTTGATGAAGAGTGTTCCGCGTGCCTGAAGATTGAAAATAGAGAAGGCTACGGCTTCACCGTTATCCATAGAGACAAGTGCTCCTGGTGTACGACTTTCAACTGTACCAGTATAAGGTCTATACTCCAGGTAAGAGTGATTCATAATACCTTCCCCTTTAGTATCGGTCAAGAACTCATTTCTAAACCCAATAAGTCCACGTGCAGGAATTTCAAATTCAATTCTTACTGTACCGTCTGGCATTGGTGTGAGTGAGGTCATCTCGGCTTTTCTCTTACCGAGTTTTTCAATGGCAACCCCCTGGAACTCTTCTGGAACATCCACTACCAGATGCTCGAATGGTTCCATCTTTACACCGTTTTCTTCTTTTACAACCACTTCAGGACGTGCCAGCAAGAACTCAAATCCTTCACGTCTCATATTCTCTGCCAAAATACCGATCTGCAGCTCACCACGGCCAGATACTTTAAATGAGGCCTCACCTGTAGGTTCCATTCTCATCGCAATATTTGTCTCCATCTCTTTTTCAAGTCTTTCTCTGATCTTGTTTGATGTCACATGTTTACCCTCTGTTCCAGCAAGTGGTCCATCATTAACAGACATAATAACTGAAAGCGTAGGCTCTTCCACATGCATAGGGTCAAGCGCTATCGGATTTACAGGATCACAAATAGAGTCACCCACATCTATGTCAGCAAACCCGGCAATAGCGACAATATCACCTGCTTCTGCTTCTTCAATATCAATACGTTCCAGACCTTTAAACCCAATGAGTTTAGAGACACGCGATTTTGACTTAGAGCCGTCAGCTTTTACCAGAAGATACTCATCACCTTTTTTCACTTTACCGTTAAAAATACGTGTAATACCGATACGACCCACAAAGTTATCTGAATCAAGTGTAAATACCTGTGCTTGAGTATCGGCATCTGGAGATCCTTGTGGATAAGGTACTTTCTCCAGGATAGCTTCAAAAAGAGGTGTCATATCTTTATTTTCATCTTCCATTTCCCACTTTGCATACCCATCTCTGGCTGCTGCGTAAAGTACCGGGAATTCAAGTTGATCTTCATTGGCATCAAGTGCGACCAGAAGGTCAAACATCTCATCAAGTACTCTCTCCGGGTCTGCACCATCTTTGTCGATTTTGTTGATAACCACAACCGGAATGAGCCCAAGTTCAACCGCTTTTTTAAGAACAAACTTTGTTTGAGGCATAGCACCCTCTTGTGCATCCACAAGCATCAGTACACCATCTACCATCTTAAGTACACGCTCTACTTCCCCACCGAAGTCGGCATGACCCGGAGTGTCAATAATGTTGATCTTGTGGTCACCATAGGTAATGGCTGTGTTTTTAGAAAGGATCGTGATCCCTCTCTCTTTTTCGATGGCATCCGAATCCATCGCTCTCTCTTCTACCTGCTGGTGTGCCTCAAAAGTACCTGACTGCTGTAAAAGCTCATCTACAAGTGTAGTTTTGCCGTGGTCAACGTGTGCGATAACGGCAATATTCTTAATTTTTTGCATAAAATGTCCTATTGGAGAGAATCAGACCACAGGCGATTCATTGCATTGCAACAAACCATCAGAGGTCAGACTCTATATAAATTTCCGCGAATTATACCCAAATTTTCTTCTATAATGAAAACCCGTAAAGCTCATGATAGGTTTTCATCGCATATCGGTCTGTCATATCTGCAATATAGTCTACGATCACACGCTTGGTATTGCGTACCTCAAAAAGCTCTTTCTGATATGACGGCAACAAATCAATATCTTCTGTAAATGCCCGATAAAGCCCTTGAATACATTGTTTTCCCGCATGCATCTTACGTGCTATTTTTTCATGTCTGTAAAGTTTTTTAAACAACAATTTTTTAAGTTTTTTAAGCTCTGTTCCTGTCTGTTTTGAAAAACCGACAGGCAGGGAAGAAGATGCATCCAGTGTTGCAACAATAGGCAACTCTTTACGGTATTTTTTTGCACCTTCTTTGGCATTTTCCATAAAATCTTCCACAAGCAGCTTTATGAGTCCTGCTACAAAGCGATGCCTATAGAGTTTTTCTCCTCTTTGAACACCCTCGTTTTGTACGATCTCATCAACTCTGAGACAAAGTGCATCTTCCAGCAGGTCATCAAATGTAATGATCCCGTATTTAATACCGTCATCGATGTCATGGGAAGTGTAGGCTATCTCATCAGCATGGTCTACTACCATTGCCTCAAGGGAAGGATGTTTCTCCAGATCAAAACGTGCATCCAGACCCTCCAAGAACGATTTTTTATAAGGGTAAGAGTGTTTCAGTACACCCTCCAGTGTTGCAAAAGTAAGATTGAGTCCATCGAAATCCTTATAGCGTTTTTCCAGTTTGGTCAAAACCCTGAATGACTGGAAATTGTGTTCAAATCCCAAGGGATGACCGTCAGCTTTAAGCAGTTTATCCAGTTCATCCCCTCCCACATGGCCAAAAGGGGTATGTCCGAGGTCATGCGAAAGCGCTATAACTTCAGCTAACGTTTCATTGAGTTCAAGCATCCTGCAAAGTGTTCTTGCGATTTGACTTACTTCCAAAGAGTGGGTTAAGCGTGTACGAAAATAATCACCTTCATGATTTAAGAAAACCTGGGTTTTATACTCCAGTCTTCTGAATGAACTACAGTGCAGCACCCTGTCCCTGTCTCTTGCATAAGGGTCTCTAAAATCCTCTTCAAAGTTAAAAAATCTTTCATTAGCTTCCATTACCTGATGTCCTCATAAAATTTGCTATAATTGTATCAAAATTAAATGAGGATACATGTGATGGGAAAAGTGAAAATGTACCAAATTGAATATGAAAAGCCTAAAGTCACGCTACTGCAAGAGAGTGGACTCGGGGTTGCGGAAATTGCTGCAAGAACGTGCTATGACAGTTTTGAAAACTCTGAGAACGCATGCATTAAAGAGGCCATGCATCATCTCAACAAAGAGGCGATCAACAGCATTGATGATTCTGACTTGCTTGCAAACCTTGCCTGGGTGCATCACCATCACTCCATCATAGAACATGCATCGCTTAGCTTTTTGGTTCAAGGAATTTCAAGAGGAGTACTTCAGGAACATGCACGCCACAGACTTCAGGCCATTTCTGTACGAAGCACCCGCTATACCATGTCCTCTGTCATCAATGCTTTTGTTGCTTCTCTTGAAAGTGAGGACGGGTTTAGCTTTTTTTTAGAAAAGGTGCTTGCCCTTCATCTTTTTGTTATTACGGACAAGGAGTACTTGGCCATTGAGATCAGAGCAATATATGACAAACTGATGTTCCAGTATAAAAAAGATCCTGACTTCATTACCAATGCTATTGCCAAATCATCTCTTCCGTTCATAGAAGAATGCAAAGGCGACAGTGAAACACTTTACAAAGCCTTTGAAATAGGCAAGAAAAAAAGAAATGTCGGGGACGGATTTAAACATATCGTTTCAGATAACTGGAAGGTCGATATGGTAGTTACATTTAATATCCGCAGTCTAAAAAATTATTTTGACCTCAGAGACAGTGGCGCTGCATGGTTCCAGATACGATGGCTCGCCCAGGCAATGAAAGAGGCTACACCGAAAAAATACCTCAAACTCATAGACAAAAAATATAAAAATATTTAAGGAAAATCTTTTTTGAAACAGTTAAAACTACTTTTACTATGTATGACTATGTACTATTTTGCATATGCACAAACACTTAGCATGGAGAATATCAGTGCAAATATACAGAATTCACTCCCGACACACCTTAAAGGTCAAAATCAATCGATTGTACAAAATATTTATGCCAAAGCAAATTACAGACCTTTGTGGGTAGGCATGCAAAATGAAGATAAAATGAGTCAACTCATCCAAGCCTTGAAAGATCCTCTTTTTAATTATAAAAATAAATCTTTTGACCAAAAGGCGATCAAGCGCCTTTTTTTCCTTCTTGACAATGGAGAGATAAACCAAGATAAAAAAGCTGCCGTTTATGCAAGGCTTGATCTTATGCTTACAAACTCCATGGTACGTTTGGTACGCTTCATCGTTCAAGGTGATGTGGATTGGGCTCTGGTACAAAAAAAATTCAAAGCCCTTAAAGAGAGTGATGATATAAAAGTAAAATGGGAAATGTCTCCTAAGTCATTTCCTGACCAGGATCAACTTATCATAGCAATTATGGAAGGGAATATCCATGAATATCTCACTTCTTTGATCCCTATGGAAAAACGATACAGAAAGCTGGTAAAACTTCTAAAAAACTACCGTGTCATGCAGAAATTCCCTAAAATAAAATACAGCAATAAAGCTCTGAAACTCGGTGACAGGTCTGATCGCATTCTGCAAATCAAAAAACGTCTTCAAATTTCCGGCGATTACCCGAAAACTGCTCCCTTAGATAAAAAATTTGATGAAACCCTTCGGCAGGCAGTGATCACTTATCAGAAACGCTATCTTCTTGAAATAAACGGTATGGTAGATAAAACCATGACCTGGTATTTGAACCAGCCGGCTAAAAAAAATATACAGGCAATCATCACCAATCTGGATAAAACAAAACTCTATCCAAAACGTTTTGAAGATGAATATGTGGAAGTCAATGTCCCTGATTTCAATCTGCGTTACTATCGAGACGGTGTGAAGATCATGAAAATGGGTATCGTTGTAGGACGTATAGACAGACCTACTCCTATTTTCCATGACAAGATCGAATATATGGTCATCAATCCGACCTGGACCATCCCGGATAATCTCATTAAAAGAGACCTTATCCATGTGCTTAGAGAGAATCCTATGTATCTTGAAGAGAATAATATTCATGTATTTAAAGGTAACAAAGAGATACAGATCACCCAGGAGATGTTAGACCCCTATGAAAACAGTGAAGCAAAAGTTCCATACCGTTTTGTACAGTTTCCCGGGGACAATAATGCACTGGGCCGAATCAAATTCATGTTCCCTAACAAATATGCCGTCTATCTTCATGATACGGACAATAAAACACTGCTTACAAGACGTTATAAAATATACAGTTCAGGGTGTATGAGAGTAGAAAAACCTTTTGAATTGATGGATATACTCCTTGAACATGCCAAAGGAAGTTATTCTCACAGCGATATAGAGGATATTATTGCCACAAATAAACCTACTACCATTAAATTGCGTAAACCTGTTCCGGTACATATACTCTATTTTACAGTTTATGAAGAAGATGGTCTGGCATACTTCAAACATGACATTTATCTGTACGATATGATCATAGAAGAATCGGTTGAGGGACATAAAAAAGCGACATTCTCCATCCCTAAAAAACGTATGATCACTGTTAAAAAACAGAGGGAAAAACAGTTACCTCCTGTGAAAAAGCAGTAAAAGCAACTGCTAAAGTTATTTACGCATTTTCACACGCTGAAGATGCGTTAAAGCGATGGCCATTGCATCAGTGATATCCAGAGGCTTGATCTCTTTTTTGATACCCAATAATCTTCTTACCATAAATGCCACTTGTTCTTTAGCTGCTTTCCCGTTCCCGGTGACTGATTTTTTCACCTGTAAAGGGGTATACTCATAAAAGTATCCTACTTCCTGAAGTATTTTCAGAGAAAGCGCACCTCTGAATTGTGCAAGCTTCAGAACGGACTTTGGATTATAGGCAAAAAAGATATCTTCAATAGCTACTTCATCCACCTTATGTGCCTTTAAAATAATGTCTATACCCTCAACAAGCTCCACGATCTGCTCTTGAAGCTCTTTGGTCTTTATTTTAAGCAAACCTGCCTCGACAAGTGAAAACTTTTTTCCATCCCAATGTAGTATGCAATACCCTAAATTACGGCTTCCTGGATCAATTCCTAAAATATTCATTCACACCTTTGTTCACATAGTGAATAAAACTATTCAACTGAGTTTAATTGCCTTATTTTAGCTAATATAAGCTAAAATAGTATAAGTTATTCACATTAAGGTTTTCAACTCTTTTAAATATGTGAAAAATATGTTCGCACAGAAAAAATATCAAGGCTAAAATGAAATGAATATTGGACAAAAAGTACTTTTTGAACTCAAAAAAGAGATCAGCCAAACGGAATATGAGCGCTATATCAAAAAACTGATCTACGATACCAAACATTCACGAAGCAATATTGCCTATTTCAAGGCACCCAATATGATTATTGCAAAATGGGTAAAGACAAAATATACCGATAAGCTGATGCATCTTTTTGAACTGCAGAATGAGGTAAAGCCAGAAATTGAAATTACTGTGGGCAAACAGGCAAAACAAGCACCCACCACTGCAATAAAACAAAGTAGTGAAAAAAGTTCTTCTAAAAGTACCTATTTGAATCCTTCTCTTACCTTTGAGAGTTTCATAGTAGGTGATTCCAACCAATTTGCCTATACCACTGCAAAATCCGTAGCAGAAAAACCGGGTCTTCAGTACAATCCTCTTTTCATTTACGGGGGTGTTGGATTAGGGAAAACACACTTACTTCAAGCTATAGGTAATTATCATATAGATTTGGGGAAAACCGTTATCTATACCACACTTGAACAATTCATGAATTCATTTACTTCGCATTTACGTTCTCAGACCATGGACAGGTTTAGAGATAAATTCAGGGCATGTGATCTGCTTCTTATAGATGATATACAGTTTCTAAGCCGTAAAGAACAGACACAGGAAGAATTTTTTCATACTTTCAATGAACTTTATAATGCGAATAAACAAATCGTTATCACTGCGGACAGGGCACCCAACAAGATCGCCGGACTGGTAGATAGGCTTAAAACAAGATTTGAATGGGGACTTATGGCTGATATTCAACCTCCCGGGCTTGAAACAAAGATCGCTATTATCCAGAAGAAATGTGAGCTTGACGGCATTAAGCTCTCACAGGAAGTGATTCATTTCATTGCTACACATATGGGAGAGAATATCCGTGAGATCGAAGGAACGCTCATTAAACTCAATGCTCTTTCTTCAATGCTGGGCCAGGATATCACGCTTGATTTTGCCCAAAATGCCATCAAAGACCAGCTTAAAGAGAAAAAAGAGAATGTCACCATAGATGATATCGTCAAGATCGTCTCTAAAGAACTTAATATCAAGCCTTCTGACATCAAATCCAAAAAACGTACTAAAAACGTTGTAAATGCAAGAAGGACAGCTATTTATTTGGCCCGGAATCTTACACCCAATTCCATGCCCCAAATTGCCTTGTATTTCGGTATGAAAGACCATACCGCCATCTCTCATGCCATGAAAAAGATCAATGAGATCATAGACAATGACGAGAATTTCAAAGTATTATTGGATGAGCTCTCAAATAAAATTCATACCGATACACAAAATCTTGAGAATTGACTTATAAAACTTGAATAAAAAAAAGATATAATTTTAAAAGTGAAAATATGTGAATGTTTAATCTTCTTTAAACATTTCGTCTAACAACGGTAAGAGAGGCAGTAGAGTGGTTTTTCACATATTCATGTCAAACTACTATTATCTACTAAATTATTAAAAATAAGGGGAGTCTATGAAGATAAGAGCAGAAAAACAAATTATAGAATCAATACTCATCAATCTACAACCTTTTTTAGAAAAAAAAGATGCAAGTCAGATCACATCACATATATTGTTTAATACTCAAAATAGTAAATGTATTGTTAAAGCAACAGACGGAGAGATCGGTTTAAAAATTGTTACAGATCATATTGCAATTGAATCAGAAGGTTCTTTTACTGCCAACGGTAAAAAACTGCTTGATATCATCCGTATTTTAAAAGATGATGAAATCATTTTGGAACTTTTGGACAATACACTTATCGTTAAACAAAAACATTCCAAATTCAAATTACCTACATTTGATCCTACTTCTTATCCTGATTTTCCAACCATAGAAGATAAACCTCAAATAACACTGGATTCTTTAAGTCTTATTCAAAACCTTAAAAAGATCTCTCCTGCTATAGATACAAATAATCCAAAATTTGAACTCAACGGAGCTCTTATAAATATTAAAAAAGATTCTACAGATCTTGTCGGTACAGATACGAGAAGATTGGCGATTGCAACTATTCCGAGTTCAAACAGTGAAGAACTCTCTTTAATTGTACCTAAAAAAGCAATTTTGGAAATACAAAAACTCTTCTTAGATCAAATCGATATCTTTTTTGATGAAACCAATCTTATTATTACCAATGAGAATTATTTCTTTTATACGAGACTGATCAACGGTAGATTTCCAGATTATCAGAGAATCGTCCCAACTTCAACAAAACATCAAATAGTTTTACCAAAAAAAGAGATGATAGATGCGATTAAGATGATCACAACGATTTCTCAGGAAATTAAAATGACATTGCTTTCGGATGTTATTATCTTTAACTCATTAAGTTCAGACAACGTAGAAGCTAAAACAGAATTGGAACTCAATACCGGTTTAAATGAAAAATTTGAATTAAGTTTCAACAGTAAGTATATTTTAGATTTTATTTCTCAAATAGACAAAAATGAATTTACTATTGAATTTAATGAACCTTCTTTACCATTTATCGTGAAAGACGATAATTTTATTACGATCATTATGCCGATTGTTGCATAAGTTAAAGGAACAAAGTTAGATGAGTGAAATTCAAACAAAATATATTTTTGTTACCGGTGGTGTTCTGAGCTCTTTGGGAAAAGGAATTACGGCAGCGAGTATAGGTACTTTACTTAAACATACAGGACAAAGAGTAGGTGTCTTAAAATTAGACCCTTATATCAATGTGGATCCCGGAACGATGTCTCCATTGGAACATGGTGAAGTTTTTGTTACCAAAGACGGTGCTGAGACCGATCTGGATCTGGGACACTATGAAAGATTTTTAGATACCTCATTGACTCAAAACAATAATTTTACAACAGGACTGGTCTATAAAACAGTTATTGAAAATGAGCGTAAAGGTAAATATCTCGGAAAAACGATCCAGGTAGTTCCACATATAGTCAATGAGATCAAAGAACGTATTGTTCGTGCTGGAGAGGGCAAGGATATTCTTATTGTAGAACTCGGGGGAACAACGGGTGATATTGAAGGTCTTCCTTTTCTTGAGACTATCAGGCAAATGAAACATGAACTTGGAAAATCTCAAGTGATGAACGTTCATGTTACACTTTTGCCTTATATCAAAGCGGCAGGTGAACTTAAGACAAAACCGACACAGCACTCAGTACAGGAACTCAGACGTATCGGTATAGCACCTCATATGCTGGTACTCAGAGCAGAAGTACCTGTATCTGCGGATATTAAGAAGAAAATTGCCTATAGTTGTGATGTGGATGAAGAATCAGTCATTGTCGCTGAAGATGCTTCAACCATCTATCAGGTACCGCTTAATTTTTTACGACAGGATATTCTTACACCTATTTGCAAACAACTGGAACTTGAAAACTGTCAGCCAAAGATGGATGAATGGACTGACCTTGTACATAAGATCATTATGCCTAGTGATGAAGTTAAAATAGCATTTGTGGGAAAATATCTGGATCTCAAAGAGTCATACAAATCATTGACAGAAGCACTGATTCATGCGGGAGCACATCTTGACAGCAGAGTAAACATCAAATGGGTGGACAGTGAAAAAATTGAAGAAGAGGGTGCAGCAAAATTCTTGAATGATTGTGAGGGTATTTTGGTTGCAGGCGGCTTTGGTGAGCGTGGTGTTGAAGGAAAGATCCAGGCGATACAATATGCCAGAGAAGAGAAAATACCTTTTTTGGGTATCTGCTTAGGTATGCAGCTTTCCATGGTAGAATTTGCCAGAAACGTCCTTGGACTTAAAGATGCTAATTCCGTTGAATTTGATGAGAATACTTCAAACCCCATTATTTACCTTATTGATGAATTCATTGATGCGGGTGGAGCAAAACAGATAAGAACAACGACTTCTCCTATGGGTGGAACACTTAGACTCGGTGAATATGAATGTGAGACAAAAGAGGGTTCAAATCTTAGAGCGGCTTATGATGCCAGTGTGATCTATGAGAGACACAGACACCGTTATGAGGCCAATCCCAAATACAGAGAAGCCTTGGAAGCAAAGGGTATGGATATTACCGGAGAATCACACGGATTGATCGAAGCAGTTGAAGTGGTGGATCATCCATGGTTCCTCGGCGTACAATTCCATCCTGAATTTACTTCGAGACTGCAAAATGCAAACCCTGCTATTTTAGCTTTTGTAAAAGCATCTATGGAACAAAAAAAATAGATGTACCCAGCCATAACGCTCAATGCGTTGGAGAGACTTTTAAATGCACGTTTTAAAGAGGGTTTTCTCTCTTTGAAAGACCTTCCCCAACCTTCTGCTTTTAAAGATATGGACAAAGCTACCAAGCGTATTGTACAAGCCATACAACTTAAAGAAAAAATAACCATTATCGGTGATTATGATGTAGACGGTGTAACTTCTACCACGTTGATGAAACTTTTTTTTGATGAGATCGGGTATCCTGTCGAGTGGATCATTCCAAACCGTTTCAGAGACGGATACGGACTCTCTGAAAATATTATTCCCCGTATACTCGGTACAGATCTGGCTATTACGGTAGATAACGGCATCTCAGCAGTGTATGCAGCCAAGCTTTGTAAAGAAGAAGGTATAGAACTTATCATTACCGACCATCATCTTTTAGCTCAGCAAGTACCTGAAGCTTATGCTATTATTGATCAAAAACAGCAAGAGTGCAGTTTTCCCTACAGTGATGTATGTGGTGCTCAAATTGCCTGGTATCTTATTGCTTCAGTGAAAAATGCTCTTGGGATAAAGATCAATATGATGGAATATATGGAGCTTGTATCCATAGCGGTTATCGCTGATATGATGCCTTTGCAACACATTAACAGAGCCATGGTAACAGCAGGGATAAAAGCACTCAATAAAAGTACAAGACCAGCCATAAGAGCATTTTTGGAACATGCTCAAAAAGAAACACTCAATGCGGAAGATATAGGCTTTTTTTTAGCACCGCTGCTGAACAGTGCAGGACGCATGGATGATGCAAAATATGCTGTAGAATTTTTAATCTCTACCAATATCTATGATGCCAGAGTGAGACTGGGGCATTTAATAGACTTTAATATTGCACGCAAAGCCGCTGAACAGGAGATCACCGTCAAAGCTTTGGCACAGGTTGATCTTGACGATGAAGTTATCGTAGTAGAGGGTGAGGAGTGGCATGAGGGTGTTGTGGGTATTGTTGCAGCCAGAGTAGCACGTCATCATGAAAAACCCTGTATTGTACTCAGCAATAATGGCAGGGGATTACTCAAAGGAAGCGGGCGAAGCTTTGGAAGTTGTGATCTGTTCGGTATGACAGAGAGTTGCAGAAAAAATTTGGAAAAATTCGGAGGACATCAGGCGGCCATTGGTCTCTCTTTGAAAACTGAAAATTTGGAAGTTTTTAAAGAAGAGCTTCAAATCAACTTTGTACAAAGTAATTTCAGCAAAGAAGAAATAGATCCGGATATTGTAGGGGAACTTGATTTTAGAGAGATCTCTTTTGATCTTACAAGGCTCATAAAACAGTATGAACCTTATGGAGAAGGAAATCCTACCCCTAAATTTATCTCTAAAAATGTAGAAATTCTACAAGCTGATACCATGGGAAAGGAGAGTGAACATCTACGTTTTTCTTTTGCCCAAGAAGGTATTGTGATGGCTGGTGTACAGTTTAAAACCCGGGAAGTTTATGAGTTAGGATCCAGAGTAGATGTGATCTATACGGTGAATGAGAATCATTTCAGAGGAAATGTAACTTTGCAGTTGATGGTAGAAAAAATCGTTCAATAATATTTATTATTATCTTATTTTATAATTAATATTAGTTTAATTTATACTAAAGTAAATTTGACGTAAAAATGTTTTAATTTTATATAAAAAACGTTAATTCTTGATTTAAATCATATTTATATAAGCCTAACTACTATAAAATATAATGTACTCTTATAAACAGGAGTAATTTGCTCCTATTTATTAAGCAATAATTTTTATAGAAGGAGGGTACCTAATGCAGGTTGAAGTGTCTAGAAGAAAATTTCTTCAGGGTAGTGTAGCTTTAAGTATTATTGGCGGCTCGAGTGTAGGTGTGACAAACCTTTTGGCAGGCCATGGTGAACATGAAGCCAAAGGTGAACTTACGGTTACTACGAAAACAGGAACAGGTGAAGCAAAAGAAATAGCAACATTATGTGAAATGTGTGTTAATAAATGTGCTGCTGTAGCAAGAGTAGAAAATGGAGTGGTTACAAAACTTAATCCAAATCCATTATTTCCAAAATCAAAGAACATGCTTTGTCCAAGGGGTAATGCAGGAATCCAGGCACTGTATGATCCGGATAGACTTAAATTCCCGATGATAAGAGTAGGCGAGAAAGGTGAAGGTAAATTTAAGAGAGTTTCATGGGAAGAGGCTTATGATGCTATTTTAAACGGTACAGATAAATTCCCCGGTATGGGAAAAATTCTTGAAGAAGAGAAAGATAACCGTTCATCATTTTTATTTTGTGCGGGTGAGGGTATGGCTGAACATACCTTTAAAACATTCTTTTCTGCATTTGGTTCATCAAACTGGTTGAACCATGCATCACTTTGTCTTCAAACGGTAGTATCCGGCTATGGAGTTACTTTAGGTGGTTATACTGCAGCTGACTTGGAGAATGCAGAATATATTATCATGGCAGGTGCCAACAGAGCTGAAGCGATCGTGACTCCGGATACCATGGATGGTTTCAAAAGAACCAAGGGCAGAGGAGCAAAACTCATCTGTATCGATCCGAGGTTTACCAATACTGCAGCAAAAGCAGATAAATGGTTGGCGATCAACCCCGGTACCGACTTGGCATTTGTCTTGGCACTGACGTATGTGGTCCTTACTGAAGAACTTTACAATAAAAAATATGTCGCTGAAAACTTCAACGGTTTTGATGAGTATAAAAAGTCTGTACTTGATAATAAATATACACCGGAATGGGCTGAAAAAATTACGGGTATCAGAGCAAAAGATATTTATCAAATAGCCAGAGACTTTATGGCACATGCTCCTAAGGCAGTCTACTATCCCGGAAGAAGAAGTACATTTGCAAACAATGACTTCCAACTTCGTCGTGCAATGGCGATCTTCCAGGGACTGAGCGGAGGAATCGATACCAAAGGCGGATTGGTCTTTGGTAAAAAATTGAAACTTGGCAAACATGAAGGATTGGAACCAATCTATGCCAGAGCAGAAGCAAGAGCGGTAGATAAAACAAAAATCCCTAAAAAAGGGCATGCAGGTTATTCTGATTGTGCTGTTGTCAGTGGCGGTGGTTCATGGATTGCATGGAGAAACAGATTTTTGGAAGGCAGAATGCCATATAAAGTAAGAGGTATGTTCTGTTATAAACATAATCCAATGATGAATATGCCAAATACAGAAAAAACAGCCCAAATGCTGAAAAAAATGGAATTGGTAGTGACTATAGACACGATGCCAAGTGATACCGTAATGTATGCAGATGTCGTACTTCCTGAGTGTACCTATCTTGAAAGAACAGATCCCGTTAAAACATTTGGAGGGATTGAACCATCTATTGCACAAAGAAATAAAGTTGTAGATCCGATGTTCGAGACCAAACCGGTAATGGATATCATGAGAGGATTGACTGAAAAAATTTCTAAACCTATTTTTGAGATCACTAAAAAATATGATGAAGATGTTCAGGAAGAGTTGGCTAACCTTGGTGATGGTGAAGATAAAAAGACCCCGGCACAGAAAGAAGAAGAAGTTTATGCAGAGTTTGATCTGACAAAACCGTTTGAACACTCTCAAGAAGAAGTGAATGAACATATGGTAAAAAGTGTGTATGGGGAAGAAGCGGTCAAAGCACTAAAAGAGCATGGTGTTTTCTATCCGAATATGGATAAATTCTTTAAGCAAATTTCTGTGAATGAACATCAATATTATCCGGAAAAAGAGAAAGCCTATAGTGTGAATGGCGGAAAACCGAAAACACATAGTCAAAAAGTTGAATGTAATCTTCCCAACCTGGCAAAAAAAGGTGTTGATCCTATGCCGATCTGGAAAGATGAATACAATTTCTCTGTCCCGGAAGGAAAATTCAGAATGCTTACAGGACGTCATGCACAGTTTACACAAAGCGGTACCTCCAATAATGCAATGCTTAGAGATCTGATCTATGAAAATTATGCATGGATCAATCGACGTGTAGCAGAAGAAAAAGGTATTAAGTTTGGTGATACACTTGAAATATCAAGTCGTACAGGTAAAACAATAATAAAAGCATACCCCACAGAAAAAGTAGGACCTCAAACGATCTTCTTTGTACATGGATTCGGTGAAGAGAGTGAAGCCCTGACCTGGGCTTATAAAAACGGTGGAAACGATAATGCGGTCATTGAAGATGTGACAGAACCAGTCTATGGTGCCGCATCAATGCATGAAACCAATGTAGAAATAAGGAGAGTGTAATCATGGCAAGATATGGAATGGCTTTAGATTATAAGAATTGTATTAACTGTAAAGCGTGTGAAGTTGCATGTAAAGAGGAAAATGGTGTTGAATTGGGTGCAGAAAAGCATCGTATCTGGGTAGGGGCAAATGATGTAAAAGGAGAATGGCCACTTTTGGATATTGCTTCGGCAGCATTTTTGCCGAGTCAGTGCCAACACTGTGAAGATGCTCCCTGTCAGGAAGTATGTCCGACAAATGCAACCTATTATGATGAAAATCATGTGGTAAGAGTCGACAGTGATAAATGTATTTTATGTTCATACTGTATGAACGCCTGTCCTTACGATGCAAGATATGTGGATGACAGAACAATGACAGTAGATAAATGTACTTTCTGTTCTGATACGAGACTAGCTCGCGGTGAAACAACAACTGCCTGCCAGGCAACCTGTCCGACAAAAGTAAGAACATTCGGTGATCTTGATGATCCAAACAGTGAGATTAGTGAATTGCTTAGAACCAGAGAACATTTTAGTTTAAAAGCTCACCTTGGTACTAATCCAAAATTATTTTATCTAACATAAGGAGTAGAGAATGAAAATAGGTCCATTAAGTATTCCTCTAAAAGAAGATTTTTCACTAAAATCGATTTTAGGTTTTGAGAAAACTCCTGTCAATATGTTGCTAGCATTATCCGTTATTGCAATGTTGGTAATGTTGGTAGTGGGTATAGGTAACTATTTGATACATAGTCACCACGCTTATAATGTTACAAGACAACATCCATGGGGACTTTTGATCGCTGTGTATATTTTCTTTGTTGTAAGTTCAACGGGATTCTGTATTGTTGGCTCATTGGGAGATGTGTTTGGATTTAAAGACTTTACAATGATCTCAAAAAGAGCTATCTTTGGATCGATCGTTACGATTTTGGCAGGATTTACGGTTATTGCATTTGAAATCGGCCACCCTGTAACGATGATGATATACAATGTATTAACCCCTGGTTTGACATCGGCTATCTGGTGGATGGGTACACTGTATGGTCTTTATTTGACATTTATGATCATCGAGTTTTATTTCCTTCTTAATAATGATATGAAAAAAGCTAAAATTTTTGGTCTGACTGGTTTGCTTGTGGGGCTTGCAGCGCACTCTAACCTTGGGTCTGTATTTGGATTTTTGAATGCACGAACTATTTCTCAGGGTGTATACTATCCGACATACTTTATTTTGACAGCATTTATTACAGGTATCTTTTTGTCTTTTATTATTATGGGATTCAGATATAAATTGAATTTTAATGAAAAAACAAAGAAATTGTTAGAGGGGCTTGCTAAGATTCAAGGTTTACTTATTTCCATCTTGATCTTCTTTATGACATGGAAGCTTTTAACAGATATGTACGGTGGTGTACCAACGCGTTCGGATGTTGCTCATCATATTATCCACACTGCACCATTCTGGGCAGAGGTGATTTTAGTGATGATCATCCCTTTACTTGTCATTTTGAAAGATTTTGGTAAAAGTCCTGTATTGATGTTCTGGGCATCGCTCAGTGGTATGGTTGGTATCTTCTTTATGAGATACAATCTTGTGCATGATACACAGGTTAAACCACTTCAAATGATGAAGATCAGAGAATATCAGCTTTCACCAGAGTGGATCCACTATTTCCCTTCTGCATCAGAAATCATGATCTCTTTAGGCGGATTGGGGCTTTGTATTCTGCTCTACTATGTAGGAACAAGAGCATTTAATCTTGATGAAGAAGAAGGGCATTAAGAAGCCCTTTTTCATTCTGTATACTTCTATGTGGCATAGGAGTATACATGAATGCTCTTTTCTTAGAAACAGATAGTGTTTTTAAGTAAATAGCATACATTAGGAAAAATATTATGCCAAAAGAGATATCACGAAGAAGATTTCTTCAGGGAAGTGTCGCTTTAACAGTCATTGGTAGTTCCGCCATGGGCAAAACAAATTTTATCTACTTTAAAAAAGAAAAAAGTAGCATACCTGAAAGTATCACAACCAAAACATCAACAAAAAAAGCCGAAGAAATTCCTTTTCTATGTGGAATATGTGTCAATAAATGTGCCGGCTTTGCAAGAGTGGAAGACGGTGTTGTTACAAAACTAAACCCCAATCCCTATTTCCCGAAATCAAGAAATATGTTATGTGCCAGAGGAAATGCGGGTATTCAGACTACGTATGATCCTGACAGACTAAAATACCCTCTTGTAAGAATTGGTGAAAGAGGTGACGGAAAATATAAAAGAGTATCATGGGAAGAAGCATACAATGCCATACTCCATGGAACCGATAAGTTTAAAGGCTTGCTCCAAATACTTGAGGAGGAAAAAGACAATCGTTCCACCATAGCTTACTGTAATGGTGAGGGGCTCTCCAAAGAGGGATTTGAAGTCTTAATGGGCGAGAAGATCGGTACAGTAAATTATGTTGATGAAGTAAGTATCTGTCTGGAGACAACGCTTGGAGGTTATTTTGCCACGATTGGAACGTATGGTGAAGCAGATCTGAGCAATGCCGATTATCTTATTATTGCGGGAGCGAACAGAGCGGAAGCCATCATTACCCCTGACACGATGGATCTGTTCAAAAGAAGTAAAGGCAGAGGTCTCAAAACGATCGTACTGGATCCCAGATTTACCAACACTGCAGCAAAAGCAGACAGGTGGTATGCCGTAAATCCGGGAACTGATCTGGCATTTGTTTTGGCTTTAACTTATGTAGCACTTTCAGAAGAGCTTTACGATAAAGCATTTATAAAAAAATATGGCGTGGGGTTTGAAGCGTATAAAAATCATATTATTTCCCATAAGTATACGCCGGAATGGGCTGAAAATATCACCAATATTCCTGCAAAAGAGATCATTAAAACAGCCAGAGAATTTATGAGTGCCCAAAGTCCTATCTATTATCAGGGCAGAAGAAGTGTATTCAGTAAAAATGATTTTCAGCTTCGCCGGGCTATGGCGATATTTCAGGGTTTAAGTGGTAATTTAAATAAAAAAGGCGGAATTATTTATGGTGAACCTTTGGAATTGCCTGAAGAGGAGATTAATAGCCCGATCTATAATCAGGCACAGGGAAGGTTTGATAAACACAATATAGCCATCTTGTCACAGCGGGCAGGTTCATGGATGGTCTTTAGAAATATGGTTGTTGAAAAAAAATCGCCTTATCCTGTGCGGGCGATGTTCATGAGAAAGCATAACCCTATTGCCGGTGTTCCAAACAGTGCCAAAACAATTCAGTTTTTGAAACAGATGGATCTGAATGTTATGATCGATATCCTACCAAGCGACAGTATGATGTATGCAGATGTTGTTCTGCCTGAGGCATCCTATCTGGAAAGAACTTCCCCTGTTGCCAGTTACGGATTACTGGAGCCGGCTATTGTTCAGAGAAAAGCTGCTATCGAGCCACTTTATGAGACAAAAACACCGGAGCAAATATATAAAGAATTAGCTGAAGTATTATCCAAACCTCTTTTTGAGATCAGCAAGAAATATGATAATGAGTTACAGGAAGAGGTAAAGAAGCGTGGAGAAAAAAATGTATATAAAGAAGATGGTTATATACTTTCCGATGCCTGGGAGAAAGATGTTGCAGAGAGAAACAGAGAAAGAGTTGTAAAAGCATTTGGAGAAGATGCCTGGAAAATTCTGGAAGAAAAGGGCGTTTACTATTCAAATATAGAAAAATACCATAAACAGGTCAATGCCAACGAGTACCAATACTATCCGGAAAACAAAAAGAAATACAGCGTGGAAACAGACAATATAAAACTTGTCTTTAATTTTAGACATTTGGCCGATATAGGTGTCGATTCCATGCCAACATGGAAGGATGAATACCTTTTTTCTGTTCCGGAAGGTAAATTCAGGCTTATTACAGGGCGACATGCACAATTTACACAGAGTGCAACAACCAACAATATGATGCTAAGGGATCTGATCCATACCAACTACCTCTGGATCAATAGAAGAATAGCTGATAAGAAAGGTATCAAATTTGGTGATATGCTCGAAGTTAAAAGCAAGGTAGGCAAAGTAACCATTAAAGCGTATCCTACTGAAAAAATAGCTCCCAACCAGGTATTTATGATACATGGTTTTGGCGGACTGAGCCAGGATATGACGATGGCGTATGGGAATGGTGCAAATGATGCCACCCTACTAGAAGATATCCATGAACCTGTTTACGGTGCAGCAGTAATGCATGAAACAAATGTGGAGATAAGAAAGGTGTAACAGCCTCTCTTATGAAAAGATTGTAGGCTGTATCTCTGTGTTGTCAACCCCGCCCTCTTGATTGACTTTAAGTAATTTCCCCCAAAGTTTATCTGCTATAGTCTGATAGCGTTTTGAAGTTTCGCAGTCTGGTGCCAAAACAGTGATAGGCAGGCCGCTGTCACCCCCTTCCCTGATGGCAGGCTCGATAGGTATCTCTCCCAAAACTTCTGTATGGTAGGCTTCAGCAAGAGGCTGGGTTGTACCCTTTCCGAAGATATCATACTCTTTGCCACTATCGGGGCAGATAAATCCGCTCATGTTTTCCACAAGACCGGCAATGGGAATATGAAGCTGGGTAAACATATCCATACTCCGGATGGTATCGTCCAGTGCTACTTTCTGAGGAGTGGTAACACATACACCTGAAGTGACAGGTAGGCTTTGGGCAAGGGCCAACTGTGCATCTCCTGTGCCCGGAGGCATATCAAAAAGAAGTACATCCAGATTTCCCCATTCGATATCTTCAAGCATCTGTTCTATGGCTTGAGTGACCATCGCCCCTTTCCAGATGAGTGAAGCACCTCGCTCCACCAAGGAACCGATAGACATTACTTTAACGTTATGTGTCAAAATCGGTTTGATCGTTTTTCCAAGAAAAATAGGCTGTTTGCCTTCAATACCCATCATTCTGGGGATGTTTGGCCCATAAATATCTGCATCTAAGAGTCCTACACGTTTGCCTTGTTGTGCAAGCGCAATGGCAAGGTTTACTGTGGTGGTTGATTTCCCAACACCGCCTTTTCCGGAACTGACCATAATAAAATTTTGAATTTTTGGAAGTACATTTTTGCCATGGGAACTTGTTTCTCTTGGCATTTTAGGTTTAGTGATAGAGATATCTATTTGAAAATCTCCCAAAAAAGAAACTCTCTTCATAATCTCTTCACGAAGTTGTGCTTCTATTTCCGGTGCAGCTGAAGGAATATCCAAACGGATCGAAACAGTGTTCTCTTTTACTGTGACCTCTTTGACAAAACCAAAATCCATAATATTTTTTGTAAATCCGGGATAGATGACTTGCGTGAGTTTGTCTTGAATATGTTCTTTCTTTAACATAATAACAGCCTTTAGTTTAGTATGATTTTAGATAAGGTACCCATCATTTTTAGAGATACTCTGAGCGTATAAGAGATCACTTATACGCTTAAATAGAATTAGATAGGTAAAACCCTGATATTTTCGTCAAGTTTTTCTCTAAGAATGTTCTCGATAGCAAAAAGTGTACCGGTACTCGAACTGGCACATCCGTTACAGGCACCCAAATATCTGATATAGATGTCAAAATTCACACCATTTTCTTTGATATCCAAAATCTCCATATCCCCACCATCCATGATAAGCATTTGACGGATATTGTCATCGACTACTTTATCTACGGCTTTGAGTTTTTGTACGACTGTCATTTGAGCAAAGTCTAGATTGGCTCCTGAAGCGGAAGCGTCAGCCGCCGTTGCCATTTTCTCTTTTTCATACTCTTCAAGAAGATCAACCAAATAGATATCTTTTTCTTCATGCCCACCGGGGCGGATACATGATTTACAGAAAGCTCCTGCTTTGGTGTAATCCGTGATCTCTTCAACTGTAGTAAGGTCATTCAGGCGGATCACTTCTCTTAGGGTAGAGAGGGTAACACGTGCACATTCACACACTATGATCTCTTCTTCAAAGCTCTCCATGTCCACACCTTTATATTGAGCAGCAGCTTTTTTGATGACATCATATGCCATGACCGAACAGTGCATTTTCTGCGGCGGTACCGCAGGTGTATCCGGTGTATCGCGCATTGCTTTTTCTACGTCGATATTAGTGATCTTCACTGCTTCATCTACCGTTTTTCCCTTACAAAGCTCTGCCATAGTATCTGAAGAAGCAATGGCCGTACCACAACCAAAACTTTTGAATTTAGACTCCAAAATAACATCTGTTTTTGGGTCAACTGCCCAGTAAAGTCTGACGGCATCTCCACAACTCTCGGCACCAAAGTCAGCTACGATGAGCTTGGCGCCCATCTCGTTAGCCTGCTCTTCTGTGATCTCACCCATATTTTGCGGGTTATTCATTAAATCAGTTACTTTTTGACTGTACTCATCCCAGATGGTACCGCCGATTAAACTATCCATTCCCATACTATTTCCTTTATATTAATTCTTTATTTATAATCCGTTCCCTGAGCTTGTCGAAGGGAATTAGTGATGTGCATCAAGGCCACTTTCGTGACCCTCTGGTGCGTAGGCATATGAACTTGAAATGCCTCTGAGCCTTACAACGGCATTCTTCACTACTTTCAGTGTATAGTCCAGTTCTTCCTGAGTTGTATAGCGGCTCAGAGAGAAACGAACAGCTGTATGTGCCAGGTCTTCTGCCGCACCAATGGCTTCCATCACAGAGTTTGCCTCCAGGTCTTCACTTGCACAGGCAGACCCGGTACTTGCCGCGATCCCTGCACGGTTTAAATCCCATAGCATAGATTCACCTTCAATCCCCCTAAAGGAGATAAGAATGGTATTTGGAGTTCTTTTCTCTCTAGGTGTGACTACGAAAGTATCTTCGATCTTGAGGAGTTCATCTTCAAAGGTATCTCTCATCTCTCTTATATCTGTCATTTCATAGTCCAGTGCATCTACCGCAGCTTCCATCGCTTTACCCATCCCTACGATACCGGCGACATTGAGTGTACCTGAACGATATCCGCCCATTTGTGATCCGCCGTGAAGAAGAGGAATAAGTTCTTTGCCTTTTTTAATGTAAAGTGCTCCTACGCCTTTTGGCCCATGGAATTTATGTGCTGAAAATGTTAGGTAATCCACATTAAAGCTTTGTATATCTACAGGAATCTTTCCAATAGCCTGTACAGCATCTGTGTGGAAAAGCACATTGTGTTCTGCACAGATCTCGCCGATCTCCTCTACAGGAAAGATCGCACCTGTTTCATTGTTCGCCCACATGACTGAAACCAAGGCAGTTTTATCGGTAATATTGTCCCTTACGGTGTGTGCTTCCACGATACCTTCACTGTTTACAGGAAGGTAAGTGACTCTGCATCCTAAGCTCTCTAAGAATTTTGCAGCGGCAATGACTGAAGGGTGTTCCACTTCGCTTACCATAATATGGTTTTTTCTACCGGTAAGGATATATTGGAAGTAGATGCTTTTTAGTACCCAGTTATTACTCTCTGTTGCACATGAGGTGATAACAACAGAGTCCTCTTTTGGTGCATGTATCCCGGCATAGATCTTTTCCATGGCTGTTTTAAGACCTGGGTGGGTGTCGCTGGCAAATGCATGCAGTGAATTTGGATTACCGTACTTTTGTACAAAGTAAGGTTCCATCTCCGCAAAGACTTGGGGGTCAACAATGGTTGTTGCATTATTGTCTAAATAGACGTTCATGGTTTTCCTTTGAGAACGAGTTTCATTTTAATTAAGACATATTTAGTCCTAATTAGTTTTCTGCATATTACGCAGTTTTTCTTAAACTAACATAAAGTACTTTTATAAAGAGGAGAATTATACTCCTATTAATGTTAGGTTCACTTGATTTTTATCAAGCCTTTACTATGGTATAATGATTTACAGACAGATTATGAATGAAAGGCTAACTCATGAAAAAAACTATAAAAGAGCACGGTATAGGCATTGCAATCAAAAGAAGCAAAAAGAGACTTTTTATAGAACTATCTATGTTGGGTAAGCTGACAGATGAAGACTATAAGACCTTTGTACCGATGATAAACAAGGCTTTAAAAGAGGCAAAAGGTTTGGAAGTTGATCTTCTGGTAGATATGAGAGCGTTTAAAGGCTGGGAATTCATGGCTGCATGGGATGATTTTAAATTTGGCATAAAACATCGCAATGCCTTTGATAAAATGGCAATTGTCGGTAACAAAAAGTGGGAAGAGAGATCTACGGCGATGATGAGTCACCTGATGAAAGGGAAATCTAAATTTTTTAAAGAGAGAGAAAAAGCCCTCTCTTGGTTATTGAAAAAACAGGATTAGAAATTTGAAGGTGTCGGGGTATTGATGAGGTTGTAGAATTCGTTCCTCGTACGCTCATCACTCTTGAAAAGCCCTCTAAGTGCTGAACTTACTGTGGTTGAATTGATCTTTTGTACGCCTCTCATCTCCATACACATATGGCGCGCATGTACAACTACGGCAACACCCTTGGGTTTGATGGTCGCTGAAATGGCATCTGCGATCTGCTCGGTCATCTGTTCCTGTATCTGCAGACGTCTTGCATAGACATTGACGATACGGGGGATCTTGGAGAGTCCCACTACTTTACCATCGGGTATGTACGCTACATGCGCACGTCCGATGATGGGCAGCATATGATGCTCACACATAGAGTAGAACTCAATATCACGCACCAGGACCATTTCGTCGTTAGAGGTAGAAAAAAGTGCCTGGTTGAGTATCTCTTTTGGATCCTGATCATAACCTTCTGTAAGAAATTTCAGTGCTTTGGCTACGCGACCTGGTGTTTTAAGCAGTCCTTCGCGCTTCGGGTCTTCACCCAAAAGTTCCAGTACTTTTGTGACCGCCTGTTCAAATTCCTCTTCTTTGTTCATGTTCTATCCTTAAAAATAAAAGCTTTTCGATAAGAAAAGCATACCAAAACTATGCACTGTTCACTCTTAACTATATATTTGAAACTCTACTCGAGTAGAGTTTCAGAATTTTTTCATCTACTTTCGAAATAGCAAGTTTTTTGATCTCATCAAGGCTAAAATATGACTCCTGCATAGGTTCTGTCTCATAAGAGACATAAATTTTGCATATAAGTTTGAAATGTGTATAGGCATGTGTTACTTCTCCTATGTACTCTGATGCACACAAAGGCACCTCTGAAGACGCAAAGCCCCATAAACCATGTAAAAATCTGCCTTCTCTTTGTGCAAGGGAAAGTTTGTCGTTATAAATATATATCGTGATATTCTGTTCACGTGTAGGTATAATACGTTTTTTCTTGGTGGGGTAAAGTGTGGATTCATCTTTTCCTTGACAGATATCACAGAGAGGACATAGTTCACAAAGTGGATTTTTAGGGGTACAGAGTGTTGCGCCTATGTCCATCATGGCTTGATTATAGTTAAAAGGATCCTCTTTGTCTACAAGCCTGTAAGCAGTCTTCCATAGCTCTTTGTCCGTGGGTGTTTTAAGTTGATGCAGACGACAGAGGATACGCTTGACATTGGCTTCCATGACAGGTACAGGCTTGTTAAATGCAAAAGTAGCCACTGCATGTGCCGTATTTTTTCCTATGCCGGGGAGTTTTAGAAGTTCATCTATGTCTGATGGAAGCTTGTCGACCATGCCGGCAGTCTTATGTAAATTTCTAGCCCGATTATAATAGCCTAGCCCCTCCCACATTTTGAGTACTTCATCAAGCGGTGCTTTGCCTAAAGCTTTGAGTGTCGGAAACTTTTTGAGAAAAGGAAAATAATAACGTTCAAGGACGGTTTTGACCTGTGTCTGCTGAAGCATGACCTCTGAAAGATAAATATGATAAGGATCATTGGTGGTACGCCAGGGAAGCTCCTGTCTCCCGTGGGCTTTGTACCAGTTCTGGATGCTCTTATGGGTTTTTTTCATAGAAGGATTATAGCCAGTTTTTTGTCAGTTTTTCGTTTATATTCGTTTCTTATCAAATTTTAGATAAAATCACGGAATTATATATTAAAGGATTGTAGTGAAAGTTACAGTAAAGAAATTGGATGATGCCAATATATTGGTAAGCGGTGCTGTTGAGAACAGTGTAATTGAGACAAATATTGACAGACTGGCAAGAGAGGCCGGCAAGCAGATGAAAGTGGACGGGTTCAGACAAGGTAAAGTACCTCCGCATGTAGTAAAAAAACTTCATGGTGACAAACTCAGACAAGATGCAGAGTCAGAAGCTTTGAAGTCACTTATGGACCTGGGTATTGCTGAAGCCGGGATCAATGCATCAGATATCATTGGAGAGCCTATCTTTAAAAAATATGATAAGCAAGATGACAAGATCGAAGTAGAGCTTGAGCTTTCTTTAAGACCTGATGTCAAGGTTGAAGGGTATGAAAAAGCGGTTCCATCGTTCAAAAAACCGACAGCTACGGCAAAAGAAGTAGATGAAAAGTTTAAAGAGATCGCTTCTCAAAATGCACCATTTGAAAAGATCAAAAGAAAAAGAATGGTAAGAGACGGTGATATGACACTGATCGATTTTGAAGGTTTCGTGGACGGTACTGCATTTGAGGGCGGCAAAGCGGAGAAGTTCAACCTTAAGATCGGTTCTGGCCAGTTCATTCCCGGATTTGAAGAGCAGATCATCGGTATGAAGTATGAAGAAGAGAAAGATGTGGTCGTAACATTCCCTAAAGAGTATCAGTCAGCAGATCTTGCAGGGAAAGAGGCTACATTCAAAGTAAAACTTCATGAGATCCAGGAGCAGGCAGAGGCTGAGCTTAATGATGCGTTGGCACAAAAACTTCTTCAAGACGAAAAAGCGACACTCGATACACTCAAAGAAAAACTCAAAGAGCAGATCGTAAATGAAAAAGTCTCTAAAGAGTATAATGAAAAGCTAAAGCCGGAACTCATTGAAGCACTTGTTGCACATTTTGATTTTGCACTTCCAAATAACATTGTTGAGCAGGAGATCGATGCAAAGATCAATGCGAAAGCAAGAGAGATGAAAGAAGAAGAACTTAAAGCGTATCAGGAGAATCCTGAAAAAGTGGAAGCACTTCGTGATGAGGTAAGAGAAGAAGCTCAAAATTCTGTAAAAGCGACCTTCATCGTAGATGCATTGGCCAAGAAAGAGGAAGTGAATGTGGATGATCAGGAAGTATCCCAAGCGATCTACTATGAAGCGATGATGAGTGGTCAAGATCCTCAGGCAGTGATCAAATATTATCAGGACAACAACCTTCTTCCGGCAGTGAAGATGGGTATGATCGAAGACAAGCTATTTGGCAAACTTTTAGGTTTAGATAAATAGTTTTTAGGCAAGGTGCGTTTTTTGACGCACCTTTTGTTAACCATTTTAGTGTATATTTGAGTTGATTAAAAAATCTATTTAACAATATATTATATAAAGGCAAATTATGAGTTATATCCCATATGTTGTAGAACAAACAGGCAGAGGTGAAAGATCTTACGATATCTATTCACGTCTTTTGAAAGATCGTATCATTATGCTAAGCGGGGAGGTAAATGACCAGGTCGCATCATCCATTGTAGCACAACTACTGTTCCTCGAAGCACAGGATCCCGATAAAGATATCTATTTTTATATTAATTCACCAGGAGGTGTGATCACTTCAGGACTTTCTATGTTCGATACGATGAATTACATCAAACCCGATATTGTTACGATCTGTATAGGGCAGGCAGCCTCTATGGGCGCATTTTTACTGGCTTCGGGAACAGAAGGAAAGCGTTACGCCCTTCCTCATGCACGTATCATGATCCACCAGCCCTCAGGTGGTGCCCAGGGCCAATCAACCGATATTCAGATACAGGCACAAGAGATACAAAGACTCAAAGACACACTGAACACTATCTTGGCAGAGAAAACAGGTAAAAAACCTAAGCAGATAGAAAAAGATACAGAGAGAGACAACTTTATGTCCGCAAAAGAGGCTGTAGAATACGGGCTTATTGATAAAGTATTGACAAAAAGTTTTTCATAATCAGGCAAATAATAGATGATTAGAGAAATAGTAGTATATCCGGATAAAAGGCTGAAGCTTATCTCAAAAGAGGTGGAATCCTTTGATGGAGCTTTGCACGATCTGTTGGATGATATGTACGATACTATGCGGGCAAAGAACGGTGTTGGACTTGCCGCCATTCAGGTAGGGGTTGACCTAAGAGCACTCATTATCAATATCCCTCTTGAAGAGGCGGATGGAGAACATGATCAACCCAAAGAGAATACCTTGGAGATGATCAATCCGGTCATTCTTGAAAAAGACGGTACCGAAAAATTTCAGGAAGGCTGTCTCTCCGTCCCGGGTGTGTATGAAGATGTAGAACGTGCCAAACATGTAAAGGTCGAGTATTTTGACAGGCACGGTACCAAACATGTCATAGAAGATGATGATTTTCTTGCCATTGCCATGCAGCATGAGATAGACCATTTGGAAGGCAAAGTCTTTATAGAAAAACTCTCCTATATCAAGCGAAAGAAGTTTGAGAAAGAGTGGAAAAAACGGTTAAAAGAGTTATAATAGGTGATTTTACACTATAAATTTTTCAGAGTACTTACTTTTGTACACTTGTAAAATCTATAGCACAACTTCACAGCTTCTAACACTTTCTCCTTTTATAAATAACTAAACTCCCTGTGCGATCATCGCATCTGCAACACGCTTGAAACCTAAAATATTAGCCCCGGAGATCAGATCCATCCCCAGATCATACTCATCACAGGTTGTTTTGATATCTTTGTAGATATTTGACATGATATTCCGCAGTTTTTGATCTACCTCTTCAGCTGAGAAATAGTTGAGTGAATTGTTTTGGCTCATCTCCAGTACGCTGACTGCAACGCCGCCTGCATTGGCTGCTTTTGCCGGTGCAAAGATAATATTGTTTTGTACAAAAAGGTCGATGGCTTCAGGTGTTGTAGGCATATTGGCACCTTCTGCGAGGATCTGGACATCATTGTTTATGAGCGCTTGTGCTGCTACTGCATTTAACTCATTTTGCGTAGCACAGGGGAAGGCTGCAAAACAAGGGATCTCCCAAACATAATTCGAATTATTGTTATACTGTTCCTTTTTAACATAGCTTGCATTTTTTCTCTCCACAGCATAGTACTCAAGGGAAGCCCTTCTTTCAAATTTAATTTTTTTAAGGAGCTCAAGGTCTATCCCGTTACTGTCATGGATCGCCCCTCTGGAATCGGAACAGGTGACGGGTACGGCACCCATTTCATAGAGTTTTTCTATGGCATGAATAGCCACATTCCCGCTGCCGCTGATGGTACAGATCTTCCCTTTGAGTGTTTCATCCTGATTTTCAAGAAGGGTTTGTGTGAAATAGATAAGTCCGTAGCCCGTAGCAGAGGCACGTCCCTGGCTTCCCCCAAGAGAGATTGGTTTAGAGGTTATAATGCTGTCATAAGTGTTTGTCAGTATCTTGTATTGCCCAAAAAGATAACCTACTTCACGTTCTCCTACACCGATGTCACCACCGAGTATGTCAATATCGGAACCTACAGAATTATAGAAAGCTGTCATAAACGCTTGACAGAACTTCATGATCTCTTTCTCGCTCTTGCCTTTAGGGTCAAAATCAGAACCGCCTTTTGCACCCCCTATATGTAATCCGGTAATGGCATTTTTGAATATTTGTTCAAAAGCAAGAAACTTTAGGATATCAGGATTGACGGAAGGATGGAAACGTACACCGCCTTTGTACGGGCCAAGGGCATTGTTGAATTGTATCCTGTATCCGTTGTTGACCTGGGTTTGATTGTTGTCATTCAGCCATTCTATTTTAAAACGTATCTCTCTGTTGGGATAGATGATGCGTTGAATGATCCGGTGATTCAGGTATTTGGGATGTTGCTCCATAAGCGGTTTGATGGAGATCAACACCTCTTTGAGTGCCTGAAAAAAATTTCTGTCATCCTGACAGTTGGTGGATATTGCCAATTTCATGGCTTGTTCTATATAATCCATTTTTTACCTCTTGTATATGCATATAACGCTCATTATAGTGTAATTTTTAAACCATAGATTAATTAAAGAGTAAAAAATATGACAATATGACATATTTTTGCACACTTTTTAAAATTTAGTGCATCATAGCATTATGAATGCAAAAACAAATAGTGGTACACCACCAAAGATCAGACAAAAACCTAAGAAAGAGACGATCGTCAACAGACTGACCTGCGCGACACTTGAAGGAGTAAATGCAAAGGTAATAGAAGTGGAAGCAACCTTTACTAAAGGGTTGCCCGGATTTACGGTTGTCGGATTGGCAAGTAGTGATATACAAGAAGCAAAGGAGCGTACAAAGTCTGCATTGCTGACCAATGACTTCATTTTCCCTCCGCTGAAGATTACCATCAATCTTTCGCCAAGCGATATCAAGAAGAGCGGAACACATTTTGACCTCTCTTTGGCTCTTTTGATCGCACTCAATAAAAGGAGTATAGACGAAGAGGGGCTTTTTGTCTTTGGTGAGCTTGGATTGGATGGAAAGGTCAAGACAAGCTCTATGCTTTTTCCTTTGGTCTTATCCCTAAAAGAGCAAGGGCTTATTAAACGCGCTATTGTACCTAAAGAGGCCATTGCCTATCTTAGTCATATATCCGGGGTAGATTTTATTGCAGTGGATACATTGAATGAGGCCATAGAGATACTTAAAAGTAAAAACTTTAAAGCAAATGTGCAGGCATTTTCCTATGAAGCAGAAAGTTTTGTTTTAAATACTATACCTTATTATTTTGAACGAAAATATGAAAGTGATTTTTTGGATGTTAAAGGGCAGGCAGTAGCAAAGAGGGCTTCACTTATATCAGCAGCAGGTATGCATAATTTTCTTATGGAGGGAAATCCCGGCTGTGGAAAGAGTATGATCGCCAAGCGCATTAAAGATATCTTGCCTCCCCTTTATGAGGAGGAGATGCTTTCTATTGCCAAACATCAGTTTCTCAATGGGCAAACTCCGAACTTCAAAGCGATCAGACCGATGCGTTCACCCCATCACACCGCAACCTCTGCTTCGGTGTTTGGCGGAGGCTCCGGCCAGGCACGCATAGGTGAAGTTGCACTGGCATCCAAGGGAATTCTGTTTTTTGATGAGATTCCCCATTTCTCCAAAAACATATTGGAGGCACTGAGGGAACCTTTGCAAGATAAAAAAGTACATATAGCCAGGGTCAATGCCAAAATAGAATATGAAGCAGATATTATGTTCGTCGCAGCCCAAAATCCATGTCCTTGCGGCAACCTTCTTTCTAAAACAAAAGTCTGCAGGTGCAGTGAAGTTGAAATAAAAAGATATCAGAACAGACTCTCCGATCCTTTTTTGGATCGCATAGATATTTTTGTGGTGATGCAAGAAGTGCAGAGCACGGACAAGGGTGATATTACTTCCGGGCAGATGCATGAGGAAGTGCTTAAAGCATTTAAAATACAGAAGCAAAGAGGACAGCAGAGGCTAAACGGAAAGCTGGCTGAAGATGAAATTGAGCATTATTGTCTTCTGAGTGATGATGCAGTTAAAGTACTTGAAGGTGCTGTTGCAAGGTTTGGACTTTCGCATAGAAGCATTGCTTCGGTTAAAAAAGTAGGAAGGACCATCGCTGATTTGAATGAACATGAGAAGATAGAGAAAAAAGATCTACTTGAAGCTTTGAGTTACAGGAGAAGAAAATAGTGTTTGGATGCTATGGATTAAGTACCGCAAAGTCCTAAATAAACCTAACATAAGCTAGAAAGTATGTCAGGTTTCACATGGTATGAAGTTGCCTTTAGAGGAATTCTACGATGATTTTTGTAATAACGAAGCCCCCGACCACAAGCCAGACAAACATGCTTAATGCCGTATAGACCGGGGCAAGCCCCAGGCCTTTGAATTTTGAGAAGATTGTCCCCATACCAAGAGCGGTCATAGCCATGGTAAGAAGGAAAGTATCTATCTGGTTGATGATATCTACAAGATTCTGAGGCAGTAGATGCAGAGAATTGAAACCGGCAACCATGATAAAATACACTGCGAACCACGGGATAACAAGTTTGGTCTTGCCCCCGTGTTGGCCACCGGCTCTTTTCGCCTCCCAGGCAAGGTAGAATCCAAGAACGATCAGCATTGGTGCGATCATGATGACTCTGGTCATTTTGACGATCACTGCGGCATCAGCCATCTCTTTTGGAGAACCTGGGACCGATGCAGGGACGGCAACAACCTGGGCTACTTCATGGATGGTACCGCCGACATAGATACCGAACTCTCTTGCAGTCATATGAAGGAAGCCTGTGGCATGTTCGATCATCGTAGTGTAGAGCACAGGATAAAGGAACATGGAGATAGTACCAAAGAGGACAACCATGGAAACAGCCACAGCAGTTTTGTACTCTTCTGCTTTTAAAACGGGTTCCGTTGCCAAAACCGCAGCGGCACCACATACGGATGCACCTGCGGCGGTAAGAATGGAAGTATCTTTTTCCATACCGAAGATCTTTGTCCCAAGCCATGAACCGAGTATCAGAGTGGAAGAGAGCATTACAAGAGAGACAAGGAATCCGTCCAGACCGACAGCAATGATCTCCTGGAAAGTAAGCCGGAAACCGTAAAGCACAATAGCAAAACGGAGGATCTTCTTTGCTGAGAATGTAATACCGCCGTGCCACTCTATGGGGGTTTGGTTATGTAATGTATTGGCATAAAAAATACCCATGACAATACCGATGACAAGGGGCGAAAGCCCGAGTGCTTTTACAGGACCAAGCCCTGCAATGAAGGTTGCTGCTGCTGCAAAGATAGCAACAAAGAGAATACCACTAAGAGTACCTGCACGATTTTCTGGTGAAAAAGCCATAAAGTTCCTTTATATGTTCAAAATTATTGATAACATTTTTGAAATTCTACTATAATTTTGATATAATGCGAAATAAATCAAATCAAAAATGATAATAAATTTTATAGAACTAAAGAGGAAGTATGAAATTAACGCTTAGGCAAATGCAAATTTTTCTTAATGTTGTGAATTCCGGGCACCTGACAAATGTAGCAAAAGATATGAAGTTAAGTCAGTCGGCGATTTCAATGTCCATTAAAGAGTTGGAAAATATTTTGGGCAGACCCGTATTTGACAGGATCAATAAAAAACTTGTGCTCAACGAAGTAGGTCGTGCTTTCCACAAAGAGATAGATCCTATTTTTAAAAAGCTTTCGGATATTGAGTATGAGTTTAAAAACTCAGAGAACAAAGGGATGATCCGTGTAGGTGCGAGTACGACGATCGTGGATTATTTGATGCCCTCTATCATTTGCAGCTATATGAGCTCTTATCCTGATGTCAAGATCACACTGAAAGAAGGAAACACCAAAGAGATCACACAGATGATCCAGGACGGAAGTATTGATGTTGGTTTTGTGGAAGGGTTTGTTTCGGGGTCAAACATCATAAAAGAGAAAATAGGTGTAGATGAGCTTCTTGTTGTCACTTCAGATAAAAATTTATGTGAATCCTGTTATATTGATGAGTTGGCTGAGAAGAGATGGGTGCTCAGAGAAGAGGGTTCTGGAACAAGAGAAGTATTTTTGGATTATATTAAAGGTAAAGTGGATGATCTGAATATATTCTTTGAATTGGGGCATACGGAATCTATAAAAAGTATATTGATGAACCGCGAATGTTTGACCTGTATCTCAAAGATCTCTGTAGAAAACGAGATAAAGGATGGGAAGCTGCACCAAGTAGATGTGAAAAATTTTGAATGTAAAAGAGATTTTTTAATGATCTACCATAAAGATAAATATCATAGTACACTCTTTGAAAAATTCCTCTTTTTCTCAAAAAAGTTAATGATGCAAATGCTTGATAATGAAAGCAAAATGAGCTTCAAGACGAAATAAGACTTTTCATCGCATCTTCATACTCATGAGGATGGTTTAAATTTGTAAAAGGTGCGTTATCTTCAAACATAACAAATTGGGTATGTGCTTCTTTCAGTAAATCATTTAGTCTGTGATTATTACGGGCAAAATGTTTTTTTGCTAAAGGCAGGATGGAACGCCTATATATACCGCAAAGCGGCTCAACCCCATGAGGGCTTTTGGCAATAATCGCATCAAACGCTTCTTCATGGCTTAATAGTTTTTCTATGACTTTTTCATCTACAAAAGGTGCATCTGCACTGAGTATGAAAAATGCATCGCTCTTCAATGTCTCAAAAAGTGAAATGATACCTACCAAAGGAGAACTCTCTTTGTAGTTATCTGTTATGACAGCAGCGGGAAAATTAAATTTATGCTCTTTCGAAGATAGATAGACTTCTTCAAACAGTTCAGCAAGTCTGCGGTATTGGAATTCACTCAGTGTAGCGTATTTGCCAAAGGGAAGCAGAGCCTTGTCTTTTCCCATACGTGAGCTTTTCCCTCCGGCAAAGAGTACAGCAGGGATATCATACTTCATGGCAAACCTCTTTTTTGCGTCGTTGATGCAACAAGAGTACCATAAATGCCATAAAGGTAATGCCTGCTTCAATGAGAAACATATGCTCCCCGTAGATCCTGCCTGAGAGTATAGCCCCTACCGAACCGCCCAGTCCAAAAGCTATGCCCAGGAAAAACTGCTGGGCAAGTTTTTTCTGGGTATAGAGTGAAAAAACATAGGTAATAGAAGCCGTGTGATAGAGTGCAAAACTGACCGCATGCAGGGATTGTGAGGCAAAGGTAAGCATCACCGAATCTGCAAACCAATAGAGCATAAGCCATCTTACTGCCGTAACCGCTATGGAAAATTGTGCAATGCGAAGCAGGTTTCTTTGCAATAACGGGCCCTGGAAATAGAGCATGACTATTTCGCAGATCACCCCAAAGCTCCACATCCAGCTGGTCATTTCAAGCGATATACCGTGAGAAGTCTCATAAATGGTAAAGAAGTTATAAAAGCCGCCAAACCCTACCTGCATAAGAAAAACCGAGAGCCAAAATGCCCAGTACTTTGAAAGAGAAAAACTGCTGTCTTCCTGCGCTGTCTGGTGTGAAATCGTATCATACTTAATAAGCATTGCGCCAAACACTGAGGTTAAAAGAGCCATCACACTCAAATAATAGAGTGCCTCATAGGGAACTGAAAGTATCTTTCCCAGTAAGAGTGCAATGCCCATAAACCCCAAAGAACCCCAGAGTCGTACCCTGCCATAAAGGCTTTTAGACAGTGCTGCAAGTGCAATGGTTTCTACATAAGGCAGAGAGACCCCTACTGCCGCTCCAAAAAGAAGATTGATGAACAGATAGAACCAAAAACTGTGGACCGTACCTAAAAAAATGAGTGTCGCTACAAAAGTCAGCCCTAGAGAAAACAGATAGACTTTGGGTGTCAATGCCACGTAGTGGCGAAAGAGAAAAGGAAGCAGAAAACGCATAAACGGGGCAGCTGCATAGATGATGCCCACTTCAACAGTGGAATAGCCCAGTTCAAGCAGGACTTTTGGCATGAAAATGATATAGACACCAACCAGTGCAAAATAGAAAAAATAGTATGCCCCCAAAAGAGGAGAGAGCAGTGTTCGTTCTTGTTTCATTTAAGGAGTATCACTTTTTGACCACAACAGCGGTACGGCTTAAAAGGTCATGCAATGTTTTATGGTCTTTTCTGAAAAACATCAATATCCAGCCAAAAAAAGTGAAAAAGGAGAGCAAGGCACAGAGATTCCTGAAGAGGATGATAAAAAGCGAGGGCTTTTCTCCCGTATTCTCATCTATCACCGTTAGTGAATAGGCACGATAGCCCGGAGTTTGCCCTGTTTTGAACATGAAAACAGTTTGAACAATAACCAGCGGTACTAAAATGTATAACCATCCAAGCAGCTTGTGCTCTGCAAAGCCTTCACGCCCACCCATGACCAGATAGAAGACAATGTACATAATGGGCATGACAAGCATAAATGCATCCGTAAGAAAAGCTTTGAGTTTGCTGCCACTGGAAGCATAGGCTCTTTTTTGATCAGGGTTCTGCTTGCTTTCTGGCTTTGTGGTCTTTCCCTGTTTTACATCACGAAAACGTTGCTTTGCCATTATTTCAGCCCCTGTGACATCGTAAAGATAGGCAGCATCATCGCTGCAATGATGATCCCGACGAATCCGCCGATGAAGAGCATCATGAAAGGGTTGAGAAGACTAAGCAGGATCTTGATCTTGTCATCATTCTCCTCTGCATAGAGATGTGAAAGATTGTCTAAAACACTTGCTACTTCACTTGACTCTTCCCCCAGTGCCAAAGACTGCATGAAGTTACGTTTGAGCTTTGTGCCCTTTATGAGCTGTAGAGAGTTTGAGAGTTTGTTCCCCTCAACCACTTTTGCAGCAGCCATGTCAAAAAGTTCTTTGAGCGCATAGTTGGAAAAAGTGTCTTTTGAGAGCTGTACCGCCTGTGCGTAGGCAACACCGCTTCCGAGCATCAGCGAGAGGATGTAAGAGAACCTTCCAAGTTCATGATTTTGGATCAGGTCACCGATAAGTGGGAGTTTTAACATGAGGCTGTCCACCATTTTATGAAAAGGGTAGACTTTTGCGTAAAGCAGTTTGACAGCTATAATAAAAAGTATAATGCCCGCAAGAATGCCAATATAGTGTGCGATCAAAAAGTCACTGACCCCCACAACAATCTGTGTGATCTTCGGCAGAGCCTGATCGGTATCTTCAAAGATCTGGGTGATCTTTGGAACCACGCTGACAAGCAAAAAGCCGATGATCACAATGGCAATGATGAAAATGGCAGCGGGGTAGATCATGGCGCCTTTGACCTGGGATTTTACTTTGTTCTGTGCGGAAAAGAAATGGGCCATATTGGTCAGCACCTCGACCATTTTTCCTCCTTCGCCTGCCACTTTCAAGCTTTGCAGATAGAAGTCCGGAAGGGCATAGACTTTTTGCGCTTTTAAGGCATGATAGAGTGATTTTCCCTCATCGATCATGGTTTTGACAGAGTTTAGAAAAGAGACATACTTCTTCTCTCCCTCGTGTTGATTCTCCAGTAGTCGTATGGCTGTAAGAATGGTCATCCCCGAGTTGAGGTAAGAAGAGAGCTCTTTGGAAAAGGTGGCAAGGAGTTCACCCGGCATTTGGCGCTTGGAAAAGGCTTCAAGAGAGAACTCTTTGGTAGGGTTGAGTGATTCATAATAGATGTTTCGGGAGCGAAGCTTCTGTCCGGCCTCTTCTGTAGAAGCTGCAGTCACTGTCCCTTTGACCTTTTTGCCTGTTTTGTCAAACCCTTTGTACTTAAAAAGCATTAACCTGATGATCCTTGTATCATGAATTGTAGTATTATAACTTTTTTAGCTGTATCTAGCTATAGTTTCACATGAAACGATTTGCAGCACTCTATTTTCTTTATTTGGCTTTGTTGTTCGTATTTTTCTATGCACCTACCTCAGCGCTCTCTACACTTTTAAATGAAGGGCAGACAAAGCTTACACTTTTCCTCCTCGGGCTATTTCTGGAACCGGGTCAACTAAAAGGCATAGATATCTGGGTAAACCCACACTATAAGATCATTATCAATCAAGCCTGTAACGGGATGATCCCTATACTTTTTCTCTTTGCTTCCATTCTTGCCTACCCTTCTTCTGTGTTACATAAACTGCTTTGGCTGCTCATAGGGTATATTGTTTTTTCCGTAGTCAACATAATGCGTCTTCTGTTTGTGTCCTATGCTACACAGACCGGTAACGGGCAGGAGGAGTTCTACTGGTCGCATGATCTTGTGGGGAATGCGCTGTTGATGCTTACGGGATTGGGACTTTTCATCGCCTTCATTAAAAACAGCAAGAAACGTCACTACTGCAGTTTGAAATGAAAATACGATGAAGAGTATTTGTCTTTAATTTTGATCTCATCAACCAGTGCACCGTAGCCTCCAGTCTCTTCCGGCGGTATGATCGTGATCTGCTCGGGGATGAAGAATTCCCTGGAGATCTTTTTTAAGATCTCTCTGCTTTTCATCTCTTTTATTTTAAAATGGCGTTGCAGTAGCTCATAGGCTTCTTTTTTGTCTTTATGGTACTTGACTACATCAGGTGTTAAAAAAAGAGAGTCCTGCAATGATAACTTGTTTCTCTCTGAAATATAAATGATCCGTTCACGGTTTTGCGAATGTACCTGCAGGACATAGACAATGGAGGTAGAGAGGATAAGTACAGAGATGAGCACTTCAATAATGGTAAAAGCAGGGCGTAACGGTTTCAATAGAAATCTCCACTGTTAGAGACAAGGTCACTGTTTTTAAGCCAAAGTTCTTTGGCATCTTCAAGCGAGTCTGCCTTTTGTGCTTCACCAAAAAATGAAGGAAGGAAATAGACGCCTTCATCATCTTTCAAAATGATCTGTGTACTGCTTCCATTCTGGTAAAAATCCAATACCAGGCAGATCTTTTTGTCCCTGTATCTGCCATACTCTAAACGCAAAAGAGATTCTCTTTCATCCAATGTGTATGCCTCTATATCTTTAAGGTCAATACCGTTTTCATAGGGCGCAAAAGCATTCTGTACACCGCTGCGCAAATAGCAGGATCGGCATTTATCTACACACATCAGCGTAGCTTCTCCATGAAAGCCTTTGGATTTCATGATGACGGATTTTAAATTTAAAGGGGTAAGGGCTTTAGGTTTGCTTTCAGGTCTTTCAATACCGCTGAAGCCAAGGAAATAGATGACCGAGACGATCAAAATAACAATAAGAAGTTCCAAGAGTGAGAATCCCTTATGCATCTGTCCGCCTCTTTTTGAGTATCAGCATGAAGTCTATTATTTGTTGCAGTCAGAAAAGAGTATATCTTTGCCGTTCTCTTCCCCTCCTTCTTTCCTGTCAGCCGCAAAAGAGATGATCTCTACATCATCTCCTTTTTTAATGTAGACGAAAGGCGTCTTCCATGAATCTTTAGGCAGTTTTTTCAAGTAGGGTTTTGCACGGTAGTTTGGATACTTGTCCGCATCAGGGTTGCTTAAAAGTGCTTCAAAGCCCTCTTCGGTATCCGGGTAGACACCATTGTCCAGTTTGAACATATCAAGTCTCTTTTTAAGGTCATTCATTTTAAGGCATACCGTATCTCTTTTTGCCTGCTCTGCAGAGTCCATAAGCCCTGGTGCCACAACTGCAACCAGCCCGCCCAAGATAACGATGACAATGAGTAATTCTATCAGGGAAAACCCTGCTCTTAATTTTTTAGTTTCTAAGTTCTTTAGTTCTTTCACATCAATCCTTGGTATAATAATCTTTCGAATATGATTTTACTTTAATAGAGCTTTTAAATGGATAAACCCACATATACCATACCCCAAAGAGTTTCCCACAGAAAAGGGTTTGCCCTTATCCTCACCCTCTCTGTACTGGCAGTCATTATTGCCTTGACAGGGGTACTTATAGGGTACCTTGACAATGTCAGACGGGATGCGACCTATACCAAGGCGCTCATACAGGGAGATCTCTATTATTCAGACCTTAAGCAAATGCTTGATAAAAAATTTAAGAAAAACAGAAAAGGACTCTATACACAACTCTATCAGACAGCTATCCCGCTTGCTTCAGAAGATGGAAGGTTCTCAGTAATGGTTCACTGCCGTCCCCTGGCGAACGGTGTGAATATCAACTGGATGGGGCTAGGTAATGATCAGCAAATGCAAGAGCAGTATACTTCCGCACAGAAAGTGTTTGAGTCTATTGTCCAAAGCTACGGCTTGGAAGATGCGACAAGACTGCAGGATATGATACTTGAGGAGATTGGAAAGCCGGATGAGACATCTGTGCAGAGAGAGCAAAGCAGACTTCGACAAAAAAATGGTATTATATCATTCAGACAATTTGAGGCTATTTTGCAGCGTTATCAGTTTGAAGCGGATGATCCGAAGGTAAGCAGGGTACCCTGGAAAAAGTTTTTTGTATTCAACGAGATCAAAAAAGACAAAAAAGGAAAAGTAGTCACAGGAGACAGGATAGACGGAGACTATATATCACCTGAACTGATCTCTTTGCTTTTCGATATCGATCTGGCGACCGTAAAAGAAGAGTGGATAGAGAGTGAGATGAAACTTAAAACATTTGTACAAAATATGGGTGAAGGCGATAAGTACAGTCCAAAACTTTTTACAAAAGAGTTTCTGCCTATGTCTTGGTGTGAGATAGTGTATGGGTACGGTGGTGAGAGATTTATGTTTAGGTTTGTAGATATTCAAGGAGAGGTGAAAAATTTTGAATTTTATGGGAAGCAATAAAGAACTGCTGCTGGTCCATGCCGGGATGAAACGTGTGTTTCTCTCACACAGTGTAGATGTGATGCTCACGCCGCAGTACTACACGCTTAAAAAAGAAGAACTTCCGGTGAAGTATCTCTACCAGGCCAAAAAGATAGCACCTTCTCTTTTTGAGGGACTGCTTGAAGAAGTGGGTACCTATGAGTACCTGGTGTACAAAGAAGAGGGCAAATGGGTATTCATCGCCTATAATCCGGGGCAGATAAGATCATTGCTTCTTTCTAAAGGTATCAAGCCCGAAGAGGTAGGTAAGATCTTTTTTGCTCAACAGGCGCTTGAGCATTTTACGGCACCGGTACTTTTGGGTGAGGGTGAGGCACTGGTCGCTTTGGACAATACCGTTGTGGTAGTTCCTCAGGCAGCATTGGATGAAGAGGTAAAACCCATACCGTTCACCAATAGTTTTACTCCAAGAACAGGCATTACGCTTAAAGGGATGCATGGCGGCTCATTGTTGACGATGAAACAGGCAATAGCATTAGCAGTGATCTTTATTGTCTTTGCGGCGATATTTACGGCAGAGGGCCTGCGTTATTCCAAAGGTTCAAATGCGCTGCAGGCAGAGATGCAGGAACTTCAGGAAGCATACCCCTCTTTACAGAGTAGGATACAAAGAGAGAGCATCGCAGACAAATATAGAAGCATAGACAGTAAAGAGAGAAGAAAAAGAGAGATCATTAAATCGCTCTCAGGACTTATCTTCAAAGGGGCTACCCTGACTTCCCTTCTGGTCAATGACAAAGGCTTTAAAGCACAGTTCTCCTGCAGTGATGAAAAAGTAGCCGGGCGTCTGAGTCAGTTGGCAAAAAAAGAAAAATTCCCAAAAGTGAAAAATACGGGAAGAAACAGTGTTGAGATCGAGGGGGTATTATGAATCTGAAAAAACATCAGAATGAACTCATCGCACTTTTGGCACTGCTTTTGATGCTTACAGCATTTTTTTACAAGAATGCCCAGGTCTCTTCAGGAGCGAAACAGGCAGGAGAATTGAAACAATCGGTTAATGCGTTCAAAGAGATCGTAGCTCTCAAAAGGGTCTGGGCAGACAAAAAGATCTCCAAAAAGCTGGATAAGTTAAAAGAGCTTATGCCTGCATCCAAAGTAAAATGGAGCAAAAAAGGCAAAAAGCTTACAGCAACCTATACAGGATTAAGCGCAAGCGAGCTGAACAAGCTTACGACAAAGATCATGAATCTTGCTGTACAGATACAGCTTCTTGACATACAAAAGGTCGGCTCATCCTACAATGTGGAGTTTAAATGCAAATGGTAAAAAAAATTTTCATACTGCTTTTTGTTGCTTGGTTTGCACTTCTGTTCTTCATGCCTAAGCAGGAGCTCTACTACAAACTTGAAAAAGAGCTTGCGAAACAGGGTGTAGAGGTCAATGAAGAGAGCATAGATGAAGGTGTTTTCTCGTTGACACTTCATAATGCTTCGGTCTATGTGAAGGGGATCAAGGTCGCAACAGTTGAAAAGGTAAGCTTTTTCACACTGCTCTTTTATACAAAAGCCCAGATCGATAATCTGGTGTTGGATGACTCGCTTAAATCCATGGCACCGCAACATACAGACAAAGCTGTACTGACCCATACTCTGTTCTCTGTATTGAATGTATCCATCCACGCAGAAGGAAGTTTCGGTCTGGTTGATGGAGATGCCGACCTGAAAGAACGAACACTTCGTTTGGATTTTATTGAACCTAAAGAGATAGACTCCATTAAGTCACAGTTGAAAAAAGACGAGAAAGGATGGTACTATGAAACATCTTTTTAAGCCCGCAGCCTTTAGGTGGATCATCACGATTTTAGTACTTTTGGTACTCATCAAGCTTGCCTGGTTCGCTGTGGAGATGAAATGGCTTCCTGCTTCAGGGGTAGAGCATGTGGAAGAGACAGGCGGAAAGTCTCTCTACTACAGGGTCAAGCTCACACCCAATGAAGCCCCTGCTCCGGTAAAAAAAGCACCGGCTAAGACAAGAAAGCCCGCAGGAAGCATTAAGGACATTACGCTTTTGGCCATCTACAATGCTTCAGATGCAACTGTCATAGTAGTGGAGTATAAGCATAAAACAAAGGTCCTCTCCAAAGGGGATGATATTAACGGTTTTGTGCTGGAAGGCGCAGGCAGCAACTTTGCAACGTTCAGCAAAAATTCAAAAACCTATAAAGTAGATCTTTTGAAAGGAAAGCACAACGGTAAAAGTGTGAGCACCATTCAAAAGAGTGCTGCACCTTCAGCTTCTTTCTCTTCTGCCAAAGCTGAAGGAGAGATCACAGATGTCGGTGACCGTAAGATCATAGACCGGGCACTGCTTGAGCATTACGCAAAGAACATGGATGATATCTATAAAAATATCGGTATTACTGAGGTTAAAAAGGGTGGAGACCTTAAAGGATTCAAGATCACCTTTGTGAGAAAAGGCAGTCCCTTTGCCAAACTGGGAGTGAAAAGGGGTGATGTGATCAAAACTATCAATGGACAAGAGATAAATAGCTATAATGCAGCATTTAAAATGTATAAAAATATCCAAAATATAGAGAATGCCACTTTGGTCATTCAAAGAGGAAAAGAAGAAATGGAGTTAGAATATGAAATTAACTAAAATAGTATTGGGACTGTTGCTTGTGTTGTCCATGGGGCTGCATGCCGAAGATGAAAAAGTAGATGTGAATTTCCGAAACCTAAGTGTTAAAGATTTTGTAGAAATGGTCTCCAAGATCACCCATAAAAATATTTTGATAGAGGAGGACCTGAAAGGCAAGATCAACTTTGTATCAACAACACCGATTAAAAAGAGTTCCCTGCTTCCATTGGCAAATTCCATTTTGCAAAGTAAAGGCTTGACACTGGTAGATCAGGGTGAGTATTACAAGGTGGTCAAGAGTGCCAATGCTGCAGGAGAAGGGCTCCCTGTAAGCAGCAGTATTGAGGGAGATACGATGAAAACTGTGATGTTCCCGCTTAAAAGCTCCAACGCAGCGGTCATCCGTGCAAAGATCAAACCATTGCTTCATAAGAACGCCAAAGTAATCTCCTTTAAAGAGAATAATGTACTGGCTATTACAGCCAACCCAAGAACCCTGCGTTCCATTGCCAAGATCATTAAGGCAGTAGAAGAGAGAGGTGAGAAGCGCTCAACGATCGTCAGACTACAGAACTCCTCGGTGAAAGATGTTTTCAAAAATGCCCAGAGTATGTCCAAGAAGCTTTTCCCGCAAACCATAGAGAGCCAAAAAGTAGATGTATTTAAAGATGAAGCGACCAATTCCATTATCTTGGTAGGAAAACCGGAGAACAACAGCCGCATGATCCGCTATATCAAACAGCTTGACATGAAGGGTGAAGACCAGACGCAAAAAATGTATGTGATCCGTCTAAAGAACTCCAATGTAGAAGAGATGGAGAAGATACTCTCAAAGCTTGTTGCGCAGATGAATAATGTTGCCATTAAAAAGCCTGGAAAAGGTGCAAAACCACCCAGTAAAGCCATGGTCGTCTCTGATGTAGAGAGAAATGCCCTGATCGTCCTTGCAACAGGAGAGCAGATCAGGAATATCCGTGAGACGGTGAAGAAGATAGATATTCCCAAGGTACAGGTCTATGTGAAAGCACGTATTGTGGAGATCAATACGGATCTGGCTGAGCAGATAGGAATACGTTACGGATTTGAAGGAGGAAAAATCACTTCACAAGGGCTTTTTTCTGCAGCAGCAAATCTGGGAGCTTCTTCATTGATGATTTCCCCTACCTTATTGGGCTTTTTGAATACCCAGACTACACAACTGGATAATAACGGAAATGCAATTACAAGCGAGAGCAGACCTTTTAAATTCGACGACGGTATTAGTGAAGTTTTTGCATTAGGTGCAAAGTTGGATCTGCTTAAACAAAACGGTGCAGCACATATTTTGAGTGAGCCGTCTGTTTTGTGTACAAACAACAAAGAAGCTTCCATTGAGGTAGGGCGTACACAGTCCATCTTGACGCAGGCGCAGCAGTCGACACAGGGACAGGGGAATATCATTAACAACTACTCCAGAGAAGACATCGGTATTACGCTAAAAGTCAAACCAAGACTCTCCAGCAACAATAAGGTAACCCTTGAAGTTGAAGCACAGATAGAAGACATTCTGCCGGGTTCAAGTGCGTCTGCAGACAGACCTACTACAACAAAGAGAAAAGTTACAACCAATGCCATTGTCAATAACGGCGAGACGATCATTTTAGGTGGACTTATGAAGCAGTCGGGAGGGAAAAGTGTTACTAAAGTGCCGCTTTTAGGAGATATTCCTATTTTGGGTGAACTCTTTACCTCCAGAGGAGACATGTCCAACAAGATCAATGTTGTAATCTACCTGACTCCGTATATTGTTAGAAAAAGTGGTGACCTGCAGCAGTTAAGACAGGTACTCAGTGAACTCGAAGAGATTCAGACCAAATATAATGCCTTTGTCCGCAAAGGGCTCAATAAGGAGACAGGCATAGAAGAAGATGCAACTATTAAGATCGCACCTGCCCACCGTAGAATACGTAGAACACACAAAAGCAATCTTAGTATCTTGGATACAGAGGAGTAAGGATGCAGTTCCCTCGCCTAAAGGATGTCAATCTTGAACCTCTCTGGGAAGAAGAGATCAACCATAAGCTTGCCCTGAAACATTCTCTGCTCTTTAGCACCATTGACGGTGCAAAGACAGCGATCGTTGAACAAAATACTTTAGGGGATGCCTTAAACTATTATGCCAAACTTTCTCTTGATTACCCTATCACACTTCTTGATGAAGAGAGTTTTGAAAGACTAAAGAATAAATTTTTAGAGATACAGACAGGTTCAGATTTTGAAGATATGTCAACCACCTCAGAAGAACTCATAGAGGTGGAGGGTGACCTGCTTGAGTTCATTCGAAACTCACAGGACCTTCTCTCCAGCGAGGACTCTGCGCCCATTATTAAGCTTGTTAACTCTCTCTTTTTCCAAGCCATCAAAAAAGGTGCAAGTGATATCCACATCGAGAGCCAGGAAAGAAAAGGCGAGGTCAGGCTTCGTATAGACGGGGCACTTAAAAAGCATCTTGATCTGGAGAGAACCATTACCGGCTTGGTGATCAACCGGATTAAAGTCATCTCAAGTCTGGATATCTCTGAAAAGAGATTGCCGCAAGATGGACGTACACAGATCACTATTTCCGGAAAAACTTTGGATGTAAGGGTTTCCGTGCTTCCTACCTATCATGGTGAGAGGGTGGTCATGAGGATCTTGGCACAGAGTGAACATATACCGACACTTGAATCGTTAGGATTTCAGGACGACATTACGAAAAACCTCTATAGACTGCTGAACCATGCACACGGGATGATACTGGTGACCGGACCTACGGGTTCAGGTAAATCCACTACACTGCATGCATGCTTACAGCATATTTCAACACCGGACAAAAATATTATCACAGTAGAAGACCCTGTTGAGTACAATGCAGAAAATATCTCCCAGATACAGGTTAATGCCAAGGTCGGGCTTACCTTTGCTTCAGGATTGCGTTCTATTTTGAGACAGGACCCGGATATCATCATGGTAGGAGAAATACGTGATGCTGAAACAGCGGATATTGCATTGCGTTCCGCTTTGACGGGGCACTTGCTGCTCTCTACCCTGCATACCAATGATGCTACCTCTTCACTTAGCCGTCTGATGGATATGGGCATAGAGAATTTTCTTGTCTCTGCTACGCTTTTGGGAGTACTCGCACAGAGGCTTACAAGAAGGCTTTGTGCGCACTGCAAAGAGGAATCTCTGCTCTCTCCGGCAACAGCAGAGGAGATAGGGGTACCCAAAGAGAAGCTCTACTTCAAAGCAGTCGGATGTAAAGAGTGCGACTTTACAGGATACAAAGGCCGACAGGCTATAGGTGAACTATTTATTGTTGATGATCAGGTAAAAGAGATGATGAAAGACGGGCTCAATGATCATCAGATCCGCGATGCAATGAAAAGAAACGGTATGAAGACTATTGCAGACAAGCTTAAAGAGATGCTTCTTGCAGGAGAAACAAGCTATGAAGAAGCGATCCGTGTCGGACTCATGGATGGCTGACAAAAATGCTTAAGCGTCCGGCATTTACGCTTATAGAAGTACTTATTTCGATCGTACTTCTTGGCATCATTCTTCCTGCGCTCTACAGTAGTGTCGATCTGCTCCGTAACTCCAATGAACACCTTCTTGAGTATTTGGAAAAAGCAAAAAAGATCACCCAGGCAACCGATGTACTTTATGTGGATATTGCAAGTTCTGATGGCAATCTCACTATTAAAAAAGATGAGTTTACAAGACTTTGCATGGAACAGACACATAATTCTCTTTATGCACTTTACGCTCCAAGGGTCTGCTGGGTTGTTTTGAAAAAAGGGAATACCTTGGCGAGAGTCGAAGGTATTGGATATACACTCCCATTACGTTCAGAAGAGAGAGTAGAGGTTGACCCCATCATGAAAGGCATAGAGCTTTTTGCTGTGTACCAGCAAAAAGACAAAGTACTGGTCTTGCTTCAGCAAACAGGAAAAGAACCTATTAGTTTTATGGTGCAGGGGATCACCAAACCTAAACCTCCTAAAGTCATAAAGAAGGCTAAGAAAAAAAAGAGTAGAGACAGAAATAGTACAAATACACCGAGAAATCCAGGCAATCCAGGCAATCCAGGCAATCCAGGCAATCCAGGCAATCCAGGCAATCCAGGCAATCCAGGCAATCCAGGCAATCCAGGCAATCCAG
>JANTHR010000001.1 GCA_024762315.1 Sulfurovum sp. | reverse complement strand
TCTTCTACTACTTTTCCGATCTTGGAATCCACAAGTTCTTTATCTATGGTCACTCTCTCACCTTCATATTCATCTGCCAGGAAACTGATGTCTTCAAGTATCTTCTCCATGACAGTATGCAGACGTCTTGCGCCTATATCTTCCGTTTTTTCATTTGCAAGAAGTGAATAGTGCGCAATGGCATGCAGTGCTTCTTCATCAAATACCAATTCAACATCTTCGACTTTCATAAGTGCCTGGTATTGTTTGATGAGTGAATTCTTTGGTTCGGTCAATATACGATATAGCGTCTCTTCATCCAAACTGTCAAGTTCAACACGCAAAGGGAAACGTCCTTGAAGTTCAGGGATCAGGTCACTTGGTTTACTCAAATGAAATGCCCCTGCAGCAATGAAGAGTATGTGATCGGTCTTGACCATGCCAAGTTTTGTGTGTACTGTTGACCCCTCTACAATAGGAAGCAGGTCTCTTTGTACACCTTCTTTACTTGGGTCCTGTCTGCTTTGGCTGGTAGCCGCAACCGCTATTTTATCTACTTCGTCAAGAAAAACAATACCGCCCTTCTCCACTTTTTCAAGGGCAAGTATTTTAAGTTGTTCTTCATCAAGTAACGCTTCACTTGCTTCTTGTGCCAGTATCTTCTTTGCATCAGCTACAGAAACCTCTTTTTCAGGTCCTTTTTTTCCCATACCGCCCAAGACTTTTATGATGGATTCCTGCACCTGTATCATTTGAGGAGGCAGTCCGTCTTCAGGCAAGTTGGCATTGTGGGGCATTGTCACTTTTATCTTGAGGTGGTCAAGTTCGCCTTTGGAAAAACGTTCCTGCATACGGGCAAATGATGCATCATACTCTGCCTGCTTTTGTTCGCTTGCCCCGGCAGGAAGAGGCGGAAGAAGCTTTTCAATGATCTTATTTTCTATATAATTCTCTATCTTCTCTTTGTTCTTCTCATTTTCGGCTTCACGTACAATACCCATGGAAGTTGCAGCCAGATCACGTATCATTGACTCTACATCACGTCCGACAAAACCTACTTCTGTATATTTGCTCGCTTCAACTTTTATGAAAGGAAGGTTCATCATTTTGGCAAGTCTTCTGGCTATCTCTGTTTTACCGACTCCTGTGCTACCTATCATCAGAATATTCTTAGGCGTCACATCATGTTGCATCTCCGGACTCAGCTGCATACGTCTATAGCGGTTACGCAGGGCAACTGCTATGGTTTTTTTGGCGTCATCCTGTCCTATAACATATTTATCTAAATGTTCAACGATCTCTTTAGGTGTTAAATTGTCCAATATATTCTCTCTTATAATTCTAATATTTTGATATTTTTGTTTGTATAGATACAAAGATCACCAGCTATTTCAAGTGATTCCTGTACCAATTCTTTTGGCTCAAGGTTTGCATGTTTATCCAATGCTCTAGCTGCCGATATAGCATAATTTCCACCAGAACCGATAGCAGCTATTTTGCCATCCTGAGGCTCCACCACATCACCTGTTCCTGACAGAATAAAAATATGCTCTTTGTTCAGTACGATCATCATCGCTTCAAGCTGACGTAACTGTTTGTCTTTTCTCCACATTTTGGAAAATCCTATGACAGATTTGAAAAGGTCTCCCCTTTTCTCTGCCAATATACCCTCAAACATGTCAAAAAGGTTGAAAGCATCGGCCGTACTTCCTGCAAACCCAGCCAATATCTTACCTTCATACAGTGTACGGATCTTTGTGGCATTGCTTTTGAGCACCGTGTCACCGAACGTTACCTGCCCGTCACCGCCTATGACTGCTTTGCCGTCACCTTTATAGCCCAGTATCGTAGTCGCATCAAACATGACTAGACACCTACCACTTCTACTTTGAGATCGGCATGGATACCGTGTCCGAGTTTGGCATCTACTTCATGGACACCTGTTGACTTAAGTGCTTTTTTAAGGTTGATATGTTTTTTATCCAACTCAATATTCAACTGATCCAGGATCGCTGCAGAGATATCTGCATTTCCAACGGAACCCTTGATCCCTACCGGGGCAAGGGGTTTTTCTATTTTGATTGTTGCGGCTTCCAGTGTGATCTTCTCTGCTTCCAGACGTGCCAGCTCATCTTTCAATTCCTGTTCCATCCGTGCCTGTTCAGATTTCCAGTTCTCTATTACGTCAGGAGTTGCCAGTTTTGCCAATCCTTTGTTTATGAGAAAGTTCTGACCGTATCCGTCTTTTACTTCTTTTATTTCACCTGCTTTTCCAAGTGTTTTTACATCTTTTGTTAATAGTACTTTCATTCAATGTCCTTATGCATAGGGAATAATTCATATATTTTATCTAAACTTTGTTAATACTATTAACACTCTGTATGATACAATCACAAAAATCAATTAATATGGATACTGAAAAATATGTTTCAAGAATTTAAAATAGATAATTTAAAAAACTTTCCACAAGAACTGGATACTTTACTCAATAAACAAAGAAAGGTCATCAACAGCATTACACACAGCAGGGATACGGCATATGAAAAGGTGCTCAAACCGCTTCAGGATCTGGATGAAGAATTAGGGCTCTTTTTTACCCCTCTTTCGCATCTTAATGCGGTCATGAACTCCGATGAAACACAAAAAGCTTATGAGGAGTCACTCCCACTGCTCTCCAAATTCAGTTCGCAGATGGCGCAGAATGTCGAACTGTTCCAAAAAATAGAGCAGATCAAGACAGAGGACGAGGAAGCCAAAACCGTTGTAGCACATGAAGTAAGGGACTTTGTGCTTTCAGGGGTAAAACTTCCCAAAAAAGAGAAAACACGCATGGAAGAGATATCACTCAAACTCTCTGAGCTTTCAAATCATTTCTCTCAAAACCTGCTTGATGCGACCAATGCCTATGAACTGATTATCACCGATGAAAAGGATATAGAGGGAATGCCGGAATCGGACATCGCGGCTGCAAAAGAGGTAGTAGATGGAAAAACTGTCTATAAATTCACCCTGCAGATCCCAAGTTACTTGGCCTACATAACCTACGGACCCAACAGAGAATATAGAAAAGAGATTTCAAAAGCCTACTCTACACGTGCACCCCAAAATGCAGAGGTCATAGACCAGATATTGGCGCTCAAACAGGAGAAAGCCAAATTACTCGGATTTAAGAACTATGCACAATATGCACTGGAAACCAGGGATGCCAGCACAGAAGAAGAGGTTACAGGGTTCTTGGATGATTTGGCCGATGCAGCACTGCCCCAAGCCAAAAATGAACTTAAAGAGCTCAAAGACTTTGCCAAAAGAACCGATGGCATTAGCGATTTGGCAACTTATGATGTAGCGTTTTACTCCGAGAAGCTCAAAAAAGATAAATTTGATTTTGATGATACCATGACCAAACCCTATTTTGAACAGAGTAAAGTACTTGAAGGGTTACTGAATATCGTCTCTGATCTCTTTGATGTCACATTCGAGCCTGTAGATGTTCATGTCTGGCACACGTGTGTCAAACCTTTTGATATCTTCGACAATGGTAAACTCTCGGGACGCATTTACTTTGATCTGGAGGCACGCAAGGAGAAACGCGGTGGTGCCTGGATGAATGACTGGGAGACACATTTTATTGATACTGAAGGCAAAGAGCATCTGGCCTCTGCCTTTGTCGTCTGTAATTTCTCTCCTGCTACCCAAGAAACCCCTTCGCTCCTACGTCATGATGATGTAGTCACCTTGTTCCATGAAATGGGGCACGCCATTCATCATCTTTTTGGAAAATGTCATGAGCGTTCCGTCTCCGGTATCAACGGGGTGGCATGGGATGTTGTAGAATTTCCTTCACAATTTTTAGAGAACTTCGCCTATGAAGCTGCTATCTTAAAGCGCTTTGGATTTCACTATGAAACAGAAGAACCGATCCCTGAAGCACTTATGACAAAGATAAAAGAGACCAAGAACTTTCAGGCAGCCCTTGGCATTTTGCGTCAGGTTGAATTTTCTTTATTTGATTTTAAACTACACCAAAAACTCTATCAGGGCGAAGAAGTACAAGCCTTGCTTGATGGCATCAGAGAAAAAACTTCCCTGCTCAAACCACCTAGCTACAACAAATTCCAACACGGATTTGCTCACATCTTCGCAGGGGGTTACGCTGCCGGGTATTACAGCTACAAATGGGCGGAAGTGCTGAGTGCCGATGCCTTCTTCACCTGTTTGGATGAGAAAAACGGATTTGACAAAGCACAGGCAAAAGGATATAAAGAGATAATACTCGCTAATGGCGGAGCCAAAGAGATGAGCGAGCTTTATCAGGAGTGGCTTGGACGCAAGGCAACTGTAAAAAGTTTGATAAAATTATATGAGATAGATTAACTGTAGGTTGTTGTCCCCCGACAACACTATAAATTCGTTTATTATATAAAATTTGGAAGGTGTTGTCGGGGGACAACACCCTACGGAGAAAAACATGAAAGAGTATCGCTCATTAGCCCTTATTGTCATTGCCATTTTTGTCATCACCCTTGTTGGGGCATATTTTAGCCCGACCTTTGAAGAACAAAGGACCTTTTTAGAACTCTTTTTCCTGATGGGCAGTCTGCTTTTCATCTTCTCTGCATTAGTGATCTTTGCAACGATCGGGTTTGGTTCATTTGCTATTTACGGTGCTGTCTTCCTTGCTGCTGTGATGGGCATGTATGGTATAGAGGGTGCGTTGCTTGTTACGGGGATGACCTATGTTATATGGGGATCCATCTTTGCTATGGAGACCTTATTGGTCTATCATCGAGTCAAAAGTGCTAGAGAGTGGTTTCAGAAACGTTACACTTTTAAATCATTCAGGCTTGAATACAGAGTCTTCTACCCTATGCTCATTGTTGCCTATATTTTTTTAGAGTTGATACCGAGTATTTTTTACAGGGAGAGTTTTTTGAAGTTCTCGCCCTCAAAAGTTTTGAAGGCAATGGAGGAATTACTGGATTAACTCTTAATCCTCTCCTCCAACTAACTTTTTAAAGAATTTTTTGATCTTTTGACAGATTGTGGTCGATCCTGTCTCAATATGACATACTTCTACTTCGTCATAGTTTCCTATGAGTGATTCTATACGCTCCGGCTGTTTTTTACCTTCAATGATGAATCTAAGTGCATTCAGTCTAATGAATCCTTCTGCATCTTTTTGGTTATAAACTTCATCTGCCTCAAATGTAGAGTGCTCTTCTGAGTAGAGGGAGAGATCGGATTTTCTACCTACCACTATGACATTCCCTTTGTAGAGTTTAAGTTTCACTTCCCCCTGTACCTGCTCTTGTGTTGCATCTATGGCTGCTTGAAGCATCTTGCGCTCTGCTGACCACCATAGACCATTGTAAATGAGCTTGGCATACTTTGGCATAAGTTCATCTTTCATGTGGGCTTCTTCTCTATCCAAGGTAATGGACTCAATGGCACGGTGCGCTTTGAGCATGATGGTACCGCCCGGCGTTTCGTAACATCCACGTGCCTTCATCCCTACCATACGGTTCTCAACAATGTCTATACGCCCGATACCGTGTTTTTTACCCAGTGTGTTTAGTGTCTCCAAGATAGTTGCCGGGCTCATCTCTTCACCGTTGATGGCTACCGGGTCACCTTTTTCATAGCTGATCGTAATGTATTCAGCCTCATCGGGAGCTTTTTCAGGACTGACCGACCAGAGCCACATATCTTCTTCAGGCTCATTGTACGGATTCTCCAACCACTCGCCTTCATAAGAGATGTGAAGCAGGTTCGCATCCATGGAGTAAGGTTTGGCTTGACCTTTTCCATCGATATCTATACCGTGATTTTTTGCATATTCAAGCAGTTTCGTACGAGAATTCAAATCCCATTCTCTCCATGGAGCGATCACGGCAATGTCCGGATCGAGTGCAAGGTAACCAAGCTCAAAACGTACCTGGTCATTCCCCTTTCCTGTTGCCCCGTGAGAAACCGCATCTGCGTCTGTCTCATGTGCGATCTCTATCTGCTTTTTGGAGATAAGCGGTCTTGCAATAGAGGTACCGAGCAGATACTCTCCCTCATAAATAGCATTGGCTCTGAACATCGGGAAAACAAAGTCTTTGACAAACTCTTCTCTTAGGTCCAAGATGAAAATATTCTCAGGTTTGATACCCATATCCAACGCTTTCTGGCGTGCAGGCTCCACCTCTTCACCCTGCCCCAAGTCAGCCGTGAATGTTACCACTTCACACTCGTATTCATCCTGCAGCCATTTTAAAATAATACTCGTATCAAGCCCACCGGAATAAGCCAGTACTGCCTTATTGATCTTTCTTTTTGCCATGCTATAAGCCTTTAAAATAATATTGCCGCGATTTTAGCGTAATTTTGGTTAAGGACTACTCAAATCCGTACTTCTTTAAAATAATATCAAGCACTGGTTTCTTATACGCCCCCGTATGCCGAAATACTTCATTGCCCGCAGTATCAAAAAAGATCTGTGTCGGCATCTCCTTGAGCTTGTAAAGATCACGGCTGATAATGCGTTCTTTCTGTCCGTCTATGGCGTAGACCTGAAACTCAGAATGTTCCTGCAGTACTTCGGCAAAGACCTTGGACATGGCCAGACAACTGTAACAGTGGCTCATGCCAAAGGCTAAAATGGTTGGTTTACCATTGCCTATTTTATCTTTAACATCTGCGTAATTACTTACCGGTAGAGGCTTCTTTTCAGACACAATTTATTCCTTATTGCCATCTCGGAAGTGGAAACTTCAGTTCCATTCCAAGTCTGTTTACTTCATAAAAGTTTTTAGTTTATAGCATGCCGTAGCTTTAACTGCTATAAACACAGATATTTATGTGAGCGTGAAGTCTTAGCTCCCAAGAGTATAAACATCTTTTGCTATAATAAAAACCATACTAACCCAAGGGAGCTCATTTATGTTACTCGGCGTAAATATAGACCACATTGCAGTACTAAGAGAAGCACGGAAAGTTGCAGATCCTGACCCATTGGATGCACTTGGCATCTGTAAACGTGCCGGGGCTGACCAGATCACTATTCACCTGCGCGAAGACAGGCGACACATGCAGGACAGCGATGCAAAGAATATTTTAGAACTCTCGACTTTACCTGTCAATCTTGAGTGTGCCATAGAGCCTTCCATGATAGACATTGCCTGCGAACTTAGACCACACCGTGTTACCCTCGTACCTGAAAAACGCGAAGAGGTGACTACTGAGGGTGGACTTGCCGTGGTAGGAGAACAACCCAGACTCAAGGAAGCGATAAAAAGACTGCAAAAAGAAGAAATAGAAGTCTCGCTCTTCATAGACCCTACCCTTGATGCAGTCAAAGCCTCACTGGATTTAGGTGTTGAGTGGATAGAGTTTCATACAGGAAAATATGCAAATATCTATGCTATGCTTTACAGCAACCTTGGCAAAACACATCACAGTATCCCTGAACTTGAACTCTCCCGAAAGATACTTAAACAGATGCTGGGAGATGAACTATGCAACCTTCGCCTGCTCTCTTGTGATGCTATGGAGCATGGGTTGCGGGTAGCAGCTGGACATGGTCTGAATATGCAAAATGTGAAAGATATTGTTGAAATAGAAACCATAGAAGAGCTTAATATAGGACAAAGCATCATTGCACGTTCTGTGTATGTGGGATTAGAACAGGCAATACTTGATATGAAAGCGAAATTGATCAGATAATGAAAGTAGCCATCAGTATCGGTGATCTCAACGGTATCGGTATCCAACTTGCTTTACAAAATCATAAAGAAGTTTCTAAAACAGTAAAACCGATCTACTGCATAGATCAAGCTATGCTTGAACAAGCAGCAGACGAACTGGGTCTCTCTGTTCCCAATGATTTTCAGACAATAGAAAACATCGCCCCTTTTTTTGAAATAGAACCGGGTAGCGTAAGCAAAGAGAGTGGGACATACGCGTATGCATCATTTGTAAAAGCCGTTGACCTGGCACGAGAAAAGAGAGTAGATGCCATATGTACCCTGCCCATCCATAAAAAAGCATGGGAGTTGGCAGGAGTAAAGTACAAAGGTCATACCGATGCCTTGCGTGACTTTTTCGATGCAGAGGCAATTATGATGCTGGGGTGTCCCAAAATGTATGTCGCACTTTTTACGGAGCATATCCCGCTAAGAGAAGTGGCAGACAGCATCAATGAAAAAGATCTGACACGTTTCCTGATTGACTTTTTCCATACAGCAAAACCGCAAAAGACTGTAGCAGTACTGGGACTCAACCCTCATGCAGGTGATAATGGGGTACTTGGGAATGAAGAGCAGATCATTCAAAAGGCGATCGACAACGCGACATATATATTAAAGCAGGAAAAACCTACCCTCTACCCTCTGTCCTCTACTTTCTTCTCATCTCCTTTGGTGCCTGATGTGGCTTTTACACCTAATGTACGCAAACACTATACCCATTATGTGGCAATGTACCACGACCAAGGCTTGGCCCCACTCAAAGCCCTCTACTTTGACGAAGGCATCAACGTAAGTCTAAATCTTCCAATTTTGAGAACCTCAGTTGACCACGGCACAGCATTTGATATTGCATATAAAGGAATTGAGTTAAACAACCAAAGCTACCTCAACGCAATAAAATACATTACAAAAAATTTAAAACTAGATCAAATAAAAAAATAAAAGAAAAGGAACAAAGAGAAACTAAAGACAAATAAATCGTCAAAGACGCTTTAACAAAAAAGCCCGGCATCCTCTTCTCTGACTATTTCACACTCCTCATTCATCTGGGAACAAAGTTTTTGTTGACAACAGTCGCACAGATAACGGTAATTCTGCATATCGTAGTGAATTATGTCTCCTATATGCAGATCACTGTAGCATTCACCACAAACATTCGTTACTCTTAAAAGTATCTCTTTGGTCGCTTCTTGTGTTACAAAACATGCATTGCTCATCATCTACTCCGACAGTTCTTTGATCATTTTTTGTGCCTCTACCAACTCATTATCCAACTCATATGCTTTTTTATACCCGGCCAATGCTTCCTCTTTGCGTCCAAGGTCATACAAAGTATTGGCATAATTAAAGTGATGCGGAGCATACTCCGGATCCAACATGATCGCTTTTTCATGATGTTTCAGGGCATTTTCTTCATCACCGAGTTTATGGAGCGCATTTGCCAATGAGGCATGCGCCATATCATCATTCTCATCTAAAGAAAGTATCTTCTCAAAATATTCTTTTGCTTCTTCATATTTTTCCTGCTTCATAGCTACATAGCCACTTCTTTGCAGTACATCTATGTTGTTTTCATCTAAGATAAGTGCACTTTGCAGTGCTTTATGCGCCTCTTCATAATCTTCCTTGGCCACAGCATCATCTGCGATTTTCAAGAGTTGTTCCATACGTGTAGGCTGCACAGACGGTGTAGAGAATGTTTTATCCGGCCGGCTAATACCGCCTATCTGCTCATCTGCTGTTTTTGCTTCAAAGTCTACACCCCGTTTTGGATGCTTTCCTGAAAAAAGTTGTTTAAAGAACAGATAAAAAATTGCTCCCGCAAACACTAAAAGTAAAAGTTGAAAAGTAGACATAAATTCTCCAAAAGTTTATATGACATCATAGAACAAACTAACTTAAATCCAAAGAAATTTAGCTATGATATTACTAAATAATCAAAGGATCAGCATGGCTTATAAAATAGAATTAGACAATGAAAAACTACGAAAAGAACTGACACCGTTAGAGTATAATGTGTGCCTTAATCACGGCACTGAGGCACCGTTTCAAAATGAATTCTGGGACAATAAAAAAGAAGGCATATACCGTTGTAAATGCTGCAAAACACCGCTCTTTAGCTCTGAAACAAAATTTGACTCAGGGACAGGGTGGCCGAGTTATTTCTCACCTATAGAAAAAGAGCGTATTGAAGAGGTCCGAGATGAATCTCACGGTATGGTTCGTGTAGAAGTACGCTGTGCGGCATGTGGTTCACATCTTGGGCATGTATTCCCCGATGGTCCGGCACCGACAGGGTTACGCTACTGTATCAATTCAGCTTCATTGGACTTTAAAGAAAAGTAATTACCAGCCTTCAGCAAGATCGATCAATATATATCCTTCTCGCTGACGTTTCTCAAATATTTCTTTTAACTCCTCTGCCGTGGCGGCGATCTCATACCTCTGTTCACTCTCTTTTTGAAATTTTGAAAAAACGACCATCCATTTGCCCAGTGTGTATTCTATGTTACTGATACGATACCCTTTCCTCCAGTAACTCTCTATCACCCTGACCATATCCCGCCATGCTGAGCGTATGATCATTGCTTGCCCTTTGTAGCCTGTTCCTTCGGCAAAAATACCTGTCCAGCGTCCCTCACCATACTCCAGATCAATAAGATCAAAGTTTTCTTTCCATCTCTTGTTAACATACGCTACGAATGTATCCAGTTTTTTTCTTCTCTCAAATGCCTGATTGGTATAGGGAGTATTTTTTTCGAATACAACGATCCACTCGGAAAGTCCATGTTCAACATTGGTAATATAATACCCCTTGTCCCAATACTCTTTTAACAAATGATTCACTACACTAAAACGACGTACAACCACATAGGTTTGATGTGTCTCTTTGGCACTCTTGGTAAAAACCCCTATCCATTTGCCATTACCGTATTTGATCTCAGCAATATCATACCCTTGTGACCAGCGCTCTCTTATGATCTTTTGGAAATTCTCCAGACTCATGGTGCTGTCCATCTTTTGGTCTCTCTTCTCTTTTACAAATGTACCTATGTATTTGTAATGTGATGCATCATATTTGGATGTTTTTGCATCTATTTGTATTGCAAACAATACCATACCCGCAAGCAGCAATTGTAATATTTTAGTCATTTTCAATCCTATCTGTTTAACTGTGAGGCAATTGCCCCTATCTCCACGTCCATTTCTTCTTTGGTATCAAACATAAATGCATGTTTCTCCTCTTCACCCAGGTGAACAAAAATTCCAAAGCCCACCACCTCTACTTTACCTTGAGCCTCAACATCCAGCCATTCAAGACTGACCTGTGTCGTCTCCTCTTCAAACCCGGTCTTGATTACAGCAGCAGGGTAAAGCTGTGTAATCTTTGCTGTATCAAACTGTTTTTCCTGTATCGTAATAATCATACCTTCATTATAGTATAATCTAATAAAACTATATAGGAGAATTTAAATGAGTTTGAAGGAAAGAATTAAAACGGACATAAAAGAAGCAATGCGTGCCAAAGATACGGCAAAAAGGGATACGTTAAGAAATCTGCAGGCAGCAATCAAGCAGATAGAAGTTGATGAAAGACGGGATCTCAATGATGCCGATGTAGAAGCGATCCTGATGAAATATGCAAAACAGCGTGAAGATGCCAAAGCACAATTTGCTAATGCCGGGCGTGATGATCTTGTCACCAAAGAAGAGGCTGAATTGGCTCTTGTAAAAACCTACCTGCCGGAGCCTATGGATGATGCAGAGTTAGAGTCCATACTTGAAGAGATCATTGCAACAGTGGCTGCGACAAGTATGAAAGATATGGGTAGGGTCATGGGTGCTGCCAAAAGTGCCATAGGTAGCCGCGCAGACGGTGGAAGAATTAACCAGATGGTAAAGAAATTATTAGGATAGTTTACTGTAGGGTATTGTAGGGGTATAACACCCTACATGTTCCCATACTTTACCGATTTGATCGCCTCAGTAATATCATCCTGTCTCATAAAATGTTCACCTACCAGGAAAGCATCCGCTCCCATTTTAGAGATCTCAACTACAGTCTCATGATCATTGATCCCACTCTCGGCTACAATAATCTTATTGTTGGGGATAAGCGGGATCAGCTTTTCCGTCAGACGCATATCCATTTCAAAGGTTTCAAGATTACGGTGATTAATACCAATGATCGTAGCTCCTGCGAATATCGCTTTTATAAGATCTGTTTTATCGTGTATCTCCACAAGTACTTCCAGCCCAAGATGAAGAGCATATTCATAGAGTTCTTTAAGTTCTTTGCGTGAAAGTGCTTTTGCAATGAGCAAAATGTAATCTGCACCGAATGCCAAAGCCTCTACGATCTGATACTTATCGACAATAAAATCTTTTCTAAGCAGGGGAATACTTACATAACGCCGCACCATCCCCAAATATTCTTTGTCTCCTTGAAAGAAGTGCGGTTCTGTAAGAATAGAAAGCGAGTCCGCACCGCCTTTTTCATATGCCTGAGCGATCACTATAGGATCAAAGTCCTCTCGGATCACACCTTTACTCGGACTTGCCTTCTTCACTTCTGCAATAATGCGATAAGGATTATCTTCCGTCGATCGCAATGCCGACTGCACATCCTTAGGCACAAAAGGGTTAAAAGCCAAAGAACGTCCCAGCCACTCTACAGGATAATCAACTTTCCTCTTCTCCAAGTCTTCTTTGGTTTTTTTAATGATTTCATCTAATATCTGAGCCATCTAACTTACCTTAGGCTGAATTTTAGCGCATTATAGCCTATTTACACTTTTGGATGGCATCCCAATGTTCTATGATCTCAGGCTCTTCCAACCCTTCTCTATCTACTACTTTTTTCATAAGCTTATATGCTTTTTTACAAGCATGTGTTCTATAATACCCCCATGCCAGAGAATCTAAATAATACGTATTATCCGGCTGCTGCTTTAATGCTTCTTTTACGATCTTTATCCCTTTTTTCACATCTATTTTTCTCTCTATAAGCGTATAACCGTAATAGTTCAGATAGATACTGTCATCCACTCCCAGAGCCATAGCCTTATCAAACAAGGAGACCATAGTATTTAGCATTTTTGTGTCATGCTTGTCTTTTGCATTTTCAAAAAGTAATATAGCTTTTTCTGCCAGCCATTTCGGATCTTTATCTTTATGATAGAGTTTATCTGCAAGTATCAATGCCTTGTCAAAATGTTTTTTGGCTTTATGCAGTTCATACAGGATCTTTTCTTCTATTTTATTTTTTTCTAAAAAAACAATGGCGCCTTCCAAGTCTCCTTTATAGGCATAAGCATCAATGATCTTCGCCAAATATTTTTCATTTTTATTCTTTTCATAGAGCAGTTTGTACACTTCAAGAACGCCATTTACATCATTTTCTTTTACATAAAGTTCCAATAGTTTAAAATAGAGTTGATCGCTGTCTACGATATTCATACGCCTGTGCATCTCTAAAAGCTGTATTGCTTTTTTTCGCTCACCGGTATATTCATCCATGATCACAGACATACGTAAAAGCACATCTTCATTATGGGTTTTTTCATATACCCGATTAAGCAAATCCAACGCTTTTTTAAATTCACCCGTATAAAGGTAAGGATTGGATGCCAGATCCAGATCTCTTGGTTCTGTTGATCTCTCAATAAGATGCTCTGCTTGAGTTCGTGCCTCCTGCACCTGCTGATTGGTAAGATAAAGTGGGATAAGCAGTCGTTTAACTTCCAATGTATCGGGATGTGCCTTATCCCACAATTTAAGTCTTTTTATACTCTGGGGGATATGACTTCGGCTTAACAGAGAAGAAGTCACCTCTCTAAAAAGATACTCTTTGGCTCCTGTAGTATCATAAAGCTTGCCAAAGATCTGCCTGCTGTTCTCATAGGCCCCGTATTCGTCAGACAATAAGCCCTGAATAATAAGTTCATCTTCACTGAGTACTCTAAGCTCTTTAGCTTGAACTACAGTAGTACAAAAGAATAGAACCGTAACAAAAGTAACTACTATACGATACCAGGACACTCTCTTCTTACCTCATCTTCATCATTTTTAAACTGTTCCCAAAAAGGAAATGTACGACACTGCAAAGGCCGCACAGGGTAAATGGAACAACGCTTCATCGTCTCATCAAAAAAGATACAGGCATAATTATCCTCAGCCAGCTTCTTTTCTGTCAATGAATATCGATGCTTCACTTTTCGTAAATACATTGTAGCGAAATCTTCTACACTAAGGTTAACAAACTCTGCCATCTTTTCTATTTCAGCATATTTTGCCCAGATATAACCACTCTCACCCGTACAACAGTGCCCACCACAAGCTTCACATGCACTTGCATTGAACTTATAGTTGTAACCCTCTTTTTCCATTAAATTCACTAAAAATCACCTTTTATACTATGTGTATTTGCTTTTTTAAAAGCCGCTTGTGCCTTTGGCAGATACACACTCTTCTCATCAAACACCACAAACGGCGGAAGTATCTGTGTCATAGACTTTGAATTATTTCTTGCTGCTATCATCACCAGTTTGGACTCTCTGTCTAATTTAGAGTGAACAAACTGTATCTTCTGCGGGTTTATACCATTTATTTTCAAATGATGCAAGAGTGTGTCAATATGTCTGGCATCATAACAGAAAATAAACCAACCCTTTGGCTTTAAAAAAGTCTTCACCCGCCGAATGAAACTCTCTATAGGCAGGTGGTGTGCATATCTGGCAATATTCAAATGTGTATCTTCGCTTTGCGTTGTATTGGCATCGTAAAAAGGAGGATTGGAGACAATATAGTCATATCTCTCCTGAGCTACAAGTTCCGTTACAAAGTCACCCAAATGACTTTTGACATTAAGATCATTAAGTGCATAGTTGTGTATTGCATAATTTAGCATCTTCTCCTGCTTGTCTATGACCGTTGTCTCAATAGGAAAATCACGACTTAACAGCAAAGAGATGATCCCTACGCCACAGCCGACATCAAGTAACTTTCCTTTGGGTTTAAAGGTAGAGATGAAATCATATAAAAAAATAGAATCACTGTTATAGCAGTAACCACCGCTAGGCTGATAAAGAAACACAAACTCTCCTGAATAAATATATGAATTTTACAATATTTTCAGTATAATCGCGATTATGAATGAAGAACTAGACCTATTAAATCCCCCATCAACAGATTTCTCTATGCTGGACTATGACTGTGCATATATCCCTGGCAACAAAGTACGTATGCACTACAAGTATATCGATAATGCATCAAAAACATTCACGACTGCTGTTATAGCCAGAGGCTGGAGACGTTTTGGAAAATACTATTTTCACCCCATCTGTAACGGCTGCAATGAATGTAAGAGTATTCGTATAGATGTCAACGACTATCACTATTCCAAGTCGCAAAAAAAAGCGATTAAACGGAACAAAGATACACAGATTATTGTACAAAAGCCTACACTTACCACAGCCCATATAGATCTTTATAACAAATACCATGCCTTCAAACACCAAAAAGACGGCTGGAATCACCGTAATATCTCCCAAAGAGAGTATTATGAGAATTTTGTGGACGGCGCACATGATTTTGGCAAAGAGGTACTTTATATTGTAGATCAAAAACTTGTAGGTGTTGACCTGATAGATATACTGGATGACGGTATTAGCTCTATCTACTTCTACTATGACCCTGACTATGCCCGTCTCTCATTGGGAACATTCTCTCTGCTTTACCAGATCAAACTTGCCAAGATCCTGGAGCTGCCTTGGATCTATTTGGGTTACTGGGTAGAGGGGTGTAAAGCTTTTGCCTACAAACCAAAGTTCCAACCTCAAGAGATATTGGACGGATTTCCGCATATTTCAGAGATACCTAAATGGGAGCCGTGGGACGGGAGTGAGAAATTATAAATTATTGTATGCTTTCAAAAGGAAAGCATACCAAAATCCCTCACTCCTCACTCCTCACTCTTAACTTTCTTGCCCACTTCAAAAACAATCTGTCAGGATTGACTCTTTTATCTATCTCTTTGCCTTTGCTCATAGATTCAACCAGCCACTTGGCCATCATCGGAGCAAAAACAAAACCTCTTCCTCCCATACCGTTACAGATGAAAAGATTCTCTATATGCTTTAAGGGAGGCTTTGCTCCTCTTGCAACAGCAGGGTACTCCTCAAACATAAAAGCTACATCTATTACTTTACCTACCAAAGGAAAGTAGTCTTTTGAGCCCGAACGCATCCCGCAAAAAGTCTCTTTAAGTCTAAAATCACTTGTGTCCACCATCTGTGCCGCTTTGGTTTCCAGATCTTGAAGCGGTTTACCGTCACACACCATGCAAGGCTCTTTGGATTTTACGTGGGTAGCTCCAAGTTTGATGATGCCGTCTATATTGGCAGAGACTGAAATGCTTTTATGCATACTGACATCGAGTTTGAGTTTTGAATAGTAGTCACCACGGCTTCCCCATGTACCTCTGACTCCCATATATCTCATGTCAAACAGGGTGTTCTGGTAACCGGTTGCGAGGACTATGTTTTTAGCTTTAATCACTTCACCGGGCTCGGTGATAGATACCTCGTTCCCACTCTCCTGAGTGAGAATGCATGCACGCAAATTTTGAGGATCGGAAGTCCCTTTATTGTTTACATTCAAATATACATTCCCACGCAGAGCATGGGAACGAGCTTTTATGTGCCAAACATTCATAGTCTGTTCTAATTCTTCCACATCCATCTGCATAAAAGGCACCTGCTCCCAAATAGCTCTACACATTGCAGGTGCATCGCACACGCCTGCTTCTTCGAACAAAAAACTGTCATCAGCATTTTGAATGCCTATGGCTTCCAACTCCTCTTTACTTATCGATCTGTATTTAGAGGCATTAAAGGGTTCATAGAGTCTGAATTTTTGAGCATCCTCTGCATCTTTAGGTATACGTATCACCCCTGTTTGGTAAAAATGCTCAGGAAAGTTTTTTAAGTAGAAATCTTTAGCATATTCGTAGGCTTCATTGGTGAGTATTTGAAGAGGAGAGCCTTTACCGATCTTGGGAGAGACAAAAGCCCCCGCAGCCCCACTCCCACCACTTGCAGGTGTAGCACTTCTGTCAACCAAAAGTACGTTTTGTCCTCTCTGCTGCAAAGCATAAGCAGTACAACACCCTGCTATCCCTGCTCCGATGATGATAGTGTCATAGGTTTTAGGCATGGCACCTAAACCGTGATTTCTTTAATATCCGCAACACTCTTAAACGTTTTATATATCGATCCGATAGTATGCAATCTGTTCGCTTTCAACACTTCATCCTCAGTATTGACCATGACATTATCAAAATAACTATCAAGTTCTCGCTTAAGACCGAACAGGGCTTCAAGTTCCTGTCTGTAATCATTGTATGTAGAATTGATCACTTTTTCATATGCATTGTAGAGGCTGATCTCTGCATCTTCTTTAAAAAGAGATGTATCTATCGTCAAATCAGATTCCAAATCCACATCTTTTGATATATTTGCCACACGTTTAAAAGTAGAGAACTGCTCTTTAAAGGTATCGGCAGAGACTATCTCGTTGAGTGCAGCTACTTTTTTTGCTATTTCATTGACATCTTTCTCACCTGATGCAAGTACCGCAGCAATGACCGACGGATTGGCATCGAGTGATTTATTGATACGTTCAATGATGAAATCTTTCAACAGATCTGTATCAAATGCTTCATATTCACCTTTAAGCAGTGTAATAATGTCATCGATATTAAACGGCAGGTCATATTCTATTATGATGCGGACTATCCCGTTGACTGCACGACGAAGTGCGAACGGATCTTTAGAGCCTGTAGGTATCTTGCCTACCGAAAAGAGTCCAAAGAGGGTATCGAGCTTTGCAGACATCGCTACAATAGAAGAGAAAATACTGCTTGGAAGCTCTGCACCCTCTCCTACAGGCATGTATTGCTCTTTGATGGCATTGTAAACCAGTTCATCTTCTCCGAGTGCTTTGGCATAGTAGTACCCCATAAGCCCCTGAAGTTCCGTGAATTCATATACCATTTCACTCATAAGGTCAGCTTTGGCAAGGTTTACTGCTCTGTCCATGAGCTTTTCAAGCTCGGCTGAACTTTTGCCTGTGGCTGTCTCTACTTTGTCCATGTAGAGGGCCAGGAGTCTAATAGCGATATTCTGTTCTCTTATTATTTTATCTGCAAGTGTCCCCAATCCGTCAATGAACTGCACTTTTTCAAGCCCACCTGTGCTTAGACCGTTTTTCAAGTCATTTCTGTAGAAGAACAGACCATCTGCAAGACGCGGCTTGAGTACACGTTCATTCCCTGCCACTACTTTGGTGTAGTCATCTGTATAGGCATTACTTACCACTACAAATTTATTGGCGATCTTTCCATGCTCGAATACAGGGAAATAACGCTGATGCTCTTTCATAGAAGTGATGATCACTTCCGGCGGAAGCTCCAGGAAGAGTTCATCAAAAGTCCCTACCAGTGCTTTAGGGTTTTCAGTGATCGCCACAACCTCAGCAAGCAAAGCTCTGTCACGTTCTATGATAATGTTATGTTCAGACTCCAACGCATCAAACTCTGCCAAGATCACTGATTCACGCTCTTTAGGGTGAAGCATCACTGCTCCCTCAGCGAGAATACCTTCATACGCATCAATATTTGGCACTTCAACCGCATCATAACTTACCATACGATGTACATGGGTTTTTGTATCTGAGTGTACTCCAAAAAGCTCTACAGGCACAGAGTTCTGCCCCAGTCTTACTTGAATCCACCTAATAGGACGGATAAATTCATCACTTCTGCTTCCCCAGCGCATCATTTTTCCAAATGCCATAGAGGCGATCCACTTCTCCAGCATCTCCTGAAGAAGTGAAGCAGTATCACTTCCTTTTTCTTCTTTTTTAAAGTAAAGTACCTCTTTACCGTTCTTTTCACCACGTCCAAGTGCTTCAAAATCCACACCACACTTACGTGCAAACCCAAGAGCGGCTTGTGTAGGTTCACCTTCTTTTACGGCCGCTAGCATAGGAGGACCAAAGAACTCAACGCTGCTATCTTCTTGCTTTACAGGCATTTCAGTATGTTTAAGTACCAGACGTCTTGGTGTATAGATAAATTCAAACGCCGTAGAGAGTTTATACTCTTCGAGTATATTTTCCCATGATCTCTCTATGTTTTTTACAATTTTAAGCAGTGGTATAGCAGGAAGTTCTTCTACGCCTATTTCGATAAGTAGTGGTTGTGTCATGCGGATGATCCTATTATTAACGTCACTCTCGTTCCTACTCCCTAAGTTGAAATGTATACTGCAATACAAAAAGCAAATAAAACTCTATCGTTAAAATAAACTTCTATATGCATTCCCACGGAGACCATGGGAACGAGAAAATTCTATGTGATTTTACCCAAGTGTTGGTAAAGAGGCGGTTAGTCTTTATCTTCCTTCTTTTCAGACTTATCTGAAACATACTCCTCCTCATACTCATCCACAAGATCTTTACGTCTCTGCTTCTCATCAAACTTGGAAAGGAAATTATTTCTAATGATCACAAAGGTCATATAGGAAAAAAGGATGGCCACAACAATGTACAGATAATCTCCAAATGACATTTAGTTTTCCTTGAGTGAATTTTCTATAGTAATTTTTTCAAATCCCTCATAGTTTTGACGAAGTGCATCATAAATGACCACACCGACACTCACACCAAGATTCAAGCTTCTTCCTTTACCGCCCATTGGAATGGTAATGCATTGCTCAGGGTGTTCCAGTAATACTCGCTCATCTATCCCTTTGGTCTCTGAACCAAAAAGAATATAATCCCCCTTTTTAAAAGGTGCATTGAAATAGAGATTATCTGTTTTTGTGGTTGCCATATAGCTGTTTTCATCTATGGGATGTGCTTTTAAAAAGTCACCAAAACTTTCCCACACTATCAGGTCTAGATGCTTCCAGTAGTCCAAGCCTGCACGCTTGACTGCTTTATCGTCTATGTCAAAGCCAAGGGGTTTTACGAGGTGCAGTGTGGCACCGAGATTCACGCAGAGTCTTCCTATGGTTCCTGTATTTTGGGGGATCTGCGGTTCTACCAATACAATATTGAACATTTAAAATATCACCGTTTTATTCCCATTGACAAAAACTCTGTCCTGCAACACTAAAGCCAACGCACGGGAGAGTACGATCTTCTCTCCGTCTCGTCCTGCCCTTTGCATATCTTTCCATGAGAAACGATGGTTCACAGGGATGACATCTTGCGCGATGATCGGACCTTCATCCAGATCATTTGTTACATAATGTGCCGTTGCACCGATGATCTTCACACCTCTGTCAAAGGCTTGCTTATAAGGATTCGCTCCTATGAATGCAGGAAGGAAAGAATGATGGATATTAATGATCTTCTGTTCATAGGCTCTTACAAATGTTGGGGTTAAAATACGCATATATTTTGCAAGAACGATATAATCAAACTCAAGTTCATTGATGAGTTTCATGATATACCCCTCATGTTCTTCTCTGCTCATGCCGTCCGCAGGTATATGGAAGAAAGGAATATCAAATCTACGTACAAGTCTTTCCAGGTCATCATGATTGGCAATAACACAGGCTATCTCCGCACCCAGTTCACCATCTGCATGACGAATAAGAATATCACCAAGTGCATGTGACTCTTTGGTAGCCATAAGAATGATCTTCTTATCTTTAGGTTCGATCACTCTAATATGTGCATCAGCCGGTGTGACTGTCTTAAGCTCTTCAAGCAACTCTTCTAGATCGAACACCCCTGACACTACCGTACGCATAAAAAACCTTCCATGCTCTTTATCTACGAATTCACGATTATTGTCAATATTCAAACCTCTGTCATAAAAAATTTTTGAGATCTTATATACCAATCCTTTTGCATCTTCACAATCGATCAAAACCCTTGCTCTTTTTTCCATCTGTCACCTTTTTGATTGACGACACAACTTGAATTTCATTTATAAAATCCAACCCATGTCCCCTTGCATAAAATTATACCTATTTTTCTTTCAACTCTTTTATGGTCTGAGCTGTTCTTCTTTCAAGCTCTTCACCCAATGCTTTACCGCTAAACCCTTCTTCCATTAACTGTGCAGGCGTAATACCTCTGTTAAAAGGTTTGTCCCATACATCCATTTCTTTTGCAAGTCTAATGACATCGGGATGGTAATTGCCAACATATTCTACGATTCCCTCTTTTAATGCCTGCGTAGCAACAAAAGAAGGGCTTACCTCTAGGGGTAATGCAGCGTTGGCTACTTTTTTGTAATAACTGCCCGGTGCGCCCAGTCTTCCGAGTATTTCATTGATATCGGTTTGAAAATAGCTTCTACAGATAAAAAGAAAATAATAGGGTCTCAGTTTATCTACGAAATTTTTTTTGCTTTTTTGCAGAAGTCTGCTTAAACCAATAAACGTGCGTTTGTCCATACTTTCATTGAAAAGTTTTTTTGCAATGCTCAGTGCAAAGAGATAGTAGAGTCCGTAATGCAGATACGAAGCCCCGAACATCTTCTCAAACTCTTTAAATATACGCTCTTTAGGTAGATCCTCAAGCTTGATACTCTGACAGAGCCTGCAGGTGGCTTCATCAACTTTGAATCCGAGACGGGCAGCAAACTGCATCGCACGAAGTACGCGGAGGCTGTCTTCTATGAAAGAGTCTTTATCTACTACGCGCAGTACTTTATTCTGTAGATCCTCCAAGCCCCGCCAAAAGTCCGCTATCTCTTCGTTTTCAATATCGTACATCAAAGTATTGATCGTAAAATCACGCCTTCGGGAAGCCTCCTTCTCATCTCTTGCCAAAGAGACTTCAAAGCCCTTATGCCCTACGCCTGTTTTCTTCTCTATACGAGGGAGAGAAAAGTCTATATCTCTATACTTATAGACAAAAAAGCTTTTCCCTACTCCCTGCGCACCCAAATAATGCATCGCACTTTCAAAATCTTCTACAGAGATGCCAAAACACTCTATGTCATAATCATTGCACTCCCGTCCCAGCAGACGATCACGCACTGCACCGCCGACAACATAACATTTGGCACCATAGTGCTTTTTTAGATAGTCTGTTACGGTTTGGATATTTTGAAGTGTATTGGCATTGGTAGGAGCAAAAAAATTTGGAAAAGGTTTGATCGTGGGCATAGTATCCCTTTATTATAATACAGTGCGGTTTACACTGTATTATGATTTACTTGCTTGCATAATCGGCAATAATGTCACCTATCTCGGTACACGTACAAATTTCTTTAGCATCATAATCACCGATATCACCGGTTCTATATCCTTCAGCTAAAGCTTTTTTGATCGCTTCATCGATCTTATCTGCTGCTTCATTCTCACCTAGTGCATAACGCAGCATCATACTGGCACTTGAAATGGTCGCTAGCGGGTTGGCGATCCCCTGTCCGGCAATGTCCGGTGCAGAACCGTGGATAGGTTCGAACAAACCGACTCCTTTACCCGTACTTGCACTAGGCAATAATCCGATAGAACCCGAAAGCATTGATGCTGCATCTGAAAGTATGTCTCCAAAGATATTTCCTGTCAATATCACGTCAAACTGTTTAGGATCACGGATAAGCTGCATCGCTGCATTGTCAACATACATGTGAGAGAGTTCCACTTCAGGGTAATCTTTGGCAACCTCTTCAACGATCTCTCTCCAGAACTGGCTTACTTCCAGTACATTGGCTTTATCTACAGAACAGATACGCTTATCACGTTTCATAGCAATGTCAAATGCGACAACAGCAATACGCTTTACCTCTTCCCTTGTATAAATCATCGTATTGAATGCTTTGTCTTCATGAAGTTCTCTTGGCTGACCGAAATAGATACCGCCAGTCAATTCACGTACTACCATGATATCCACGCCCTGGATCACTGCCGGTTTCAAACTTGAAGCATTGACCAGTTCATCATAGACTATTGCCGGTCTGAGGTTGGCAAAGGTTCCCATCTCTTTACGCAGTCCCAACAATCCCGTTTCAGGACGTAAATGCCTCTCAAGGTTATCCCATTTCGGTCCGCCTATCGCACCAAAAAGCACGGCATCGCACTTCTTTACCCCCTGTATTGTCTCCTCAGGCAGGGGAACACCGGTCTCATCTATCGCTGCACCGCCAAGAAGCATCTCTTCGTATTTTAGGTTGAAACCTTGGGTAACGGAAACCGCATCAAGTACTTTAATGGCTTCATCAACGATCTCCGGACCGATCCCGTCACCTTTAATTACACCTATTCTATAACTCTTCATTATTTGGCTCCTGCTTTGATTTCATTTTTGGCAAACTCTATGAGTCCGCCTGCGTTGACAAGTTCCTGCATGAATTCAGGGATCGGAGTGAATTTATATGTTTTGGCTTGTGTCACGTTAATGATCTCACCGGCATCCATATCTATTCTTACTGTATCTCCTTCATTGATCTCTGAAGCCTCTTTAAGTTCAAAGATAGGAAGCCCCATATTGAATGCATTCCTGTAAAAAATACGTGCAAATGTCGGGGCAATGACTGCATTGATCCCTGCTGCTTTCAATGCAATAGGTGCATGCTCACGGCTAGAACCACAACCAAAATTCTCACCTGCTACGATGATATCGCCTTCACTCATTTTAGAAACAAATTCAGGATCTGCATCTTCCATTACATGTTTTGCCAACTCTTTTGGCTCACTTGTATTAAGATATCTTGCTGCGATGATCAGATCTGTATCGATATTGTCACCGAATTTCCAAACTTTACCTTGCAAAGTTTATCCTTTGATCAGGGAATAACCCTTATAAAAATTTTCGCGATTATAACCAAAAAAACAAAATTTAACAAATTTAATACCCAAAATTAATAAAATTTCGGTATAATCCACCTTAATTATATCTGAGGTTTTTCGCCTCACACAATCAAGGATTTCAATGGCAGCAAAAGACAGTATGAAAAAAATAGAAGAATTATTTAAGTCCAAAAAAAAGGGCGATGTCGTTACTCTTGAAAATATTGCCAAAGAGTTTAGCAAACAACCTACTGCTGCTCAGGTCAAAAAGATCTATAAGCTGGCATCAGATGCCAAAGTCGAAATCATCTCTGCTTCGGAATATGCAAAATATCTTACGGCCAAAGAGACAAAAAAAAGAGAAGACACAAGAAAAAAACTTGCAGAGGGCGGTTCAGAAGATGAATTCGATCTTCAAAAAGAAAAAGAACTTCTGGAGTGGAGCCGTTCCGACTCTCCTGTAAGGATGTATCTGCGAGAAATGGGCAAAATACCGCTTCTGACCAAAGAAGAAGAGGTTGACCTTTCTATGCGTATCGAAGAGGGTGAAGATATCATTATCGATGCTATCTGTTCTGTTCCTTACCTTATAGGATATATCTTAAATTATAAAGAGCCTTTGCTTAACCGTGAAAGACGCGTAAAGGAACTCTTTAAAAGTTTTGAAGATGATAAAGGTGATGCAGACCAAGAAGAGGGTGATGAGACAGAAGGTGAAACAGGTGCACCCAAAGATAATAAGAGGGTCAAACAGGTCATAGAGAGTTTTAAAAGACTTGAAAAGGCCAAAAAAGAATGGATGAAATCCCGCGATGAACTTGATACTTTCATGAAAGAAGAAAAAGACCCAGTTAAAATACTTCAGGAACGCCTTAAGATCGCGTTTAAAAAAGAACAGCTTAAAGCTGCCCTTCTTAACTTGGGACCTACCTCTAAACTTATCAACGAACTGGTAAAAGCAATGGAAACCGCACTTACCTCCGATGACAGTTTTGACAAAGAGCTGAAAAGACTGGAATATAAACTTCCGCTTTTTAACGAGACACTTAGAGAAAACCACCAGAGGATCCTCGATAATATCATCAATATGGATAAAGAGGATATCATCGATGCCGTACCTGAAACAACCATGGTAAGTACGTATGTAGAGATCAAAAAACTTTTTGAGACCAGAGAAGCGAGCAAGGGTGGTTTTGACCTTAGCGAAGAGAAACTCCAGGAGATATTGGACCAGATCCGTCAAGGTAAAGCCAAAAGTGAAATCGCCAAAACACGTATGGCAAAGTCAAACCTTAGACTGGTCGTCTCTATCGCTAAACGTTATACGAACAGAGGACTGCCGTTCCTTGATCTTATTCAGGAAGGAAACATCGGCCTTATGAAGGCGGTTGATAAATTTGAATACGAAAAAGGATATAAATTTTCAACCTATGCCACATGGTGGATCCGTCAGGCAATTTCCCGTGCTATTGCAGATCAGGCCAGGACGATCCGTATCCCTATCCATATGATAGAGACGATCAACCGTATCAACAAGATCATTAGAAAACACCTTCAGGAGACAGGAAAAGAACCGGATCTTGAGACCATTGCTGAAGAAGTTGGACTCTCAGTAGATAAAGTGAAGAACGTCATCAAGATCACGAAAGAGCCAGTTTCTCTTGAGACTCCGGTCGGAGATGAAGATGATGGTAGATTTGGTGACTTCATCGAAGACAAGACCACACTCAGCCCTACAGATGTGGTACTCAAAGATGACCTCAACAACCAGATAGACGAAGTACTTGACCAACTCAACGAGAGAGAAAAAGCAGTTATTCGTATGCGTTTCGGTCTGCTTGAAGATGAAAGTGACAGAACCCTCGAAGAGATCGGTAAAGAGCTTTCAGTCACTCGTGAGAGAGTAAGACAAATAGAATCCTCAGCGATCAAAAAGCTCAAACACCCTAAGGTAGGACGTAAACTTAAAAATTATATCGAAGAGTAAGACTTTGTCTTCTCCTCACTTCTTTGCCCTCATCATCGGGACTGAGATACTCAACCGCCGAAGAGAAGATGCACACTTTGACTTTGTGACCAAAGCTTTGGCCGCCAAAGGGTACAAACTCTCTGCTTCTTTCATCATAGAAGATGATCCTGCACTCATTGTTCAAACCCTCAAATTTATCGCCTCGCAACCAAATCCTGTGCTTTTTTCATTTGGCGGCATAGGTTCAACCCCTGATGACTACACGCGTAAATGTGCAGCTATTGCTCTTAGGGACGGTAGCCTTCCGGTACATGAAGAGGCAAAAGAGATCATAGAAAAGAAACTGGGAGAGAAAGCCTACCCTCACTCCATAAAAATGGCCCAGCTGCCAAAAGGTGCGAGTCTACTCTATAACCCTGTCAATGACATGCCTGCTTTTTCTTTGGATGAGCGTTACTTTTTTATGCCTGGCTTTCCTGAAATGAGCCATCCTATGGTAGAAGAGATCATTAACAGACTTGTCCCTACAAAAAGAGTTTACTATAGGCATACACTCACTGCCCAAACAAAAGAGAGTACACTGATAAAAGTGATGGAACAGATGCCAAAAGAGGTAGAATTCTCCTCCCTGCCCAAACTAAAGGATGAGGCAGACCTTGCATCATGGGAAGTGAGCATCTCCGTTGCCTCACATGATGAAATACAGGCACGCCAGGCATTTAAGATGTTTACAGATTATCTTGAATTATATAAGATCACCTATACTCGTGAAGACAGAAGCAACTAACCCTGCTTATGACCTACCGCGAAACTCTTAAACACCCCGTCATTAGAAGACTCTCACTGATCCAGCTTATCTCCTATTTTGGGACATGGTTTTCTCAAGTAGCTATTTTTTCCATGATCGTCCATTTTAGAGCAGATGAGATCACTATAGCGATGACCTCTGCGATGGCCATGCTGCCTGCCGTCGTTCTGGCACCCATCATCGGTACTGTCATAGACAAAATACCCTTTAAAAAACTGATGCTCATACTGTTGCTTACAGAGATCAGTATGACCCTAGGGTTCATCTTTATTGACTCGCTGGATTATCTATGGATCTTAATGCTACTCATTTTTATACGCTCTTCTGCTGCATCCATGCTCTTTTCAGCAGAAATGAGTCTCTTTCCCAAGCTTGTTAACGGACAGATGCTCAAAAATACCAATGAAATACACTCTATTATCTGGTCACTCTGTTATGCAGCAGGTATGGCAGCAGGTGGTATCGCCACATATTATATTGGGTTTGATGCGGCCTATATGATAGATGCTATGCTTTACTCTGTTGCAGTAGTACTCTTACTGGGGCTTCAACTTTCACTTGAACAAAAAACCCATACTGACTCCCATTGGCAGATGTTCAAAGATGGATTCAGCTATCTTGTATCACAAAAGAAAATATTGCACCTTATTTTACTCCATGCAAGCATCGGTCTTACCAGCTTTGATGCACTCATAACCCTACTGGCTGATTTTGAATATAAAACACTCATAGCAGTACCGCTTGCCATCGGCTGGATGAATGCCACAAGAGCCATAGGGCTGATGATAGGGCCTTTTATTATCTCCAAGGTCATCTCCAAAGAGAATCTGCATTACTTTTTTGTTTTACAAGGCCTTGCTATCATACTTTGGGCACGGCTTGAGTACAATTTCTATCTTGCCCTCATAGGTCTCTTTGTTACCGGATTTTTCATCACTACGCTCTGGTCATACACCTATCTTCTCATACAAGAAGAGACAGACAGTCACTACATGGGAAGAATCATCTCCTATAACGATATGTTCTTTATGCTCTCCAATGTTGCCACGGCACTCTTCATAGGGTATGCATCCAAATGGGGGTTGAGCCTGGAAGCTATTACCGCTATATTAGGTGTCGGGTTCATACTTACAGCAGTCTATTATCTCTGGTTTAAGAAGCGGTATTATTAATGTATAGATCAAAAAGAAAGCACACGAGTCAAGAAAACAGAGCCGTATGCTATACCTGCCATAGACCCAAGTGTACCTGCATGTGTGACTATATCACCCCACTTGATACAAAGACGCGATTTATTATACTGATGCACCCCAAAGAGTTCAAAAAAACAAAAAATGGTACAGGACACTTCACCAATCTCTCCTTGAAGAACTCCGAGATCCATGTAGGTATTGATTTTACACAGCATGTGAGCATCAATGCACTGATCAATGATAAGAACAACAGCTGTTATGTCCTCTATCCATCAGATGCAAGCATCAACCTAAATGAAGAATCCATTGCCAAAGAAGGTAAGAACAACATCATCTTTCTCATAGATGCCACATGGCCATGTTCACGTGCCATGCTTAGGGGAAGTAGCAATCTTGATGCCTTGCCTAAAATAAGTTTTACACATGAGAAGTCTTCAAATTTTCGTTTTAAACAGCAGCCAAAGGAGTACTGCCTCAGTACCATGGAGTCTACTTTGTGTGTACTCGAACTTCTGGATCATCACAACATTGAAGCATTAAGCCAAGAGAGTCTCCAGACATTTTTGCGCCCTTTTGAAAAGATGGTGGAGTATCAACTCTCATGCAACTTATAAATGCTTTTGGATCAGTGCGATCACTTGAGGTATCTCAGTATCAGAAACTTTTCCAAATTTTTGATAGATAACCTTGCCTTTTTTATCAAAAATAAGAATATCTGAATTATCATCTGCCAAATTCCACTCTTTGACCAATACCTTCTTTTTGTCTTTGACATACAATGTATCTGGGAATTTTTTTTGTTTCTCTTTGAGTTTTGCCTCTAAAATAGCATTGGGCAGCCAACTTGCAGCAAGGTTGATAACGGCGACCGGGGTGTATTTTTTTCTATCAAAATTCTTTGCTTTGAGTGCATCGGCAAGTGCATTGTTCACGTCTCTTTTGTCAGGGTCTACATAAAAGAGTATATAAACTTTGCCTTTTAACATACTTGACTTCCAGGCACTGCCATCTAACTTTGAGCCATTTTTCCCATCCAAGATCACAGTGCTTGGAACCTTACCCAACTCTACAGCTAAAAGATGGCTGCTTAAGAGCAAAGCAACGATTGAAAGTACTTTTTTCATACACATTCCCTTTATCAAAAAATAATCTAACTATAGTATCATGTTTTGATAAACTCTTTATGATACTTATGTTAAACTTCTCTAAATTTAACCAAATGGAGTAACCTTATGGATATTAGTAAAATCGGACACGGCGATTGCCCGGATGCAGTAAAAGCGATCATAGAAGTACCATTGAATTCAAACATTAAATATGAGTTCGACAAAGAGGCGGGTGGTATTGCAGTAGACAGAGTACTCTACTCAGCTGTCCATTATCCAGCTAACTACGGTTTTGTAGCCAATACACTTTCTGACGATGGTGACCCGGCAGACATTCTTGTGCTTTGTGACTATACCCTTCAAGCAGGTTCATACATCAAATGTAGACTTGTTGGTGTTCTCATGACTGAAGATGAATCAGGCGGAGATGAAAAACTTCTTGCAGTACCAACCGAGAAGATAGACCCGACTTATGCAAATATCCAGGACCTTTCCGATATTCCAGAAGCCACACTTAACCGCATCAAGAACTTTTTTGAAACCTACAAAATGCTTGAGCCGAACAAATGGGTAAAAGTATCTGGATTCAAAGATAAAAAAGCTGCAACAGAGATACTGGAAAAAGCGATCAAAAACTACAAATAATTAAGTGACTAGTCACTTGAGCTTCCTGCTGAAGGAAACTCAGCGTCAGCGTAACTGCCAGAGCTTCGCTCTAGCAGTGTTCCAATAAATCAAAATCCCATTTCCCTTTTACGATTATCCAAATAATGGTCTGCACCTTTAACAATACCTTGTGCAATTTTCTTTTGATAGTTTGATGTAAACAGTCGCTCACGTTCTTTCGTGTTGGTAATATACCCTACTTCTACAAGAATAGAAGGCCTGCTCGCACCTACAAGCACATAAAAAGGTGCCGGTTTTGCTCCACCGTTTTTGACATCCCCATATCCCTGCTTGAGACTCTTCATAATATGTCTCTGTACATCAATGGCAAGTTTGTTTGACTCAATGATCTTGGGCCCATTGAGGACAGAATCAATAATGACATTCTTGCTTAAAGCATCGGTGCCTTGCAGAACTGCAGCATTCTCTTTGGCAGCAATACGTTGCGATCTGGCATCTCTTGTCTTTTGTAAAAAGTAGGTCTCTACACCCTCTACAGCTTCAAAACGGCTCTTTTGAGCTATAGCATTGGCATGAATGGAGATGAAAAGATCAGCATTTTTTCTATCTGCAATCCTTGTACGCTGTCCTAACTTCAGGAATCTGTCATTCCCTCTTGTAAGATAGACTTTATAGCCTTGTTTTTTAAACTCTTTCTGAAGCTTTTTAGTAATTTGAAGCACAAGGTCTTTCTCCTGCTTTCCTCCGCATAAAGCACCACAATCATGTCCGCCGTGTCCTGCATCGATCACCACAAGTGCATCCGATCTGTCTGCCGAAGGTCCACTGCACCCTGCCAGCATAAAAACTACAATTGTCGCCCATATTATTCTTATCATGTGTACCCTAAAAATCTATTTCTTTTCTTCTATTGATCAAATAACTGTCTATACCCTCTGCAATACCTTTGGCAATAAGTTTCTGATACTGCGGCGTGAACAGTCTTTTACGTTCAAGAGGATGAGAGATATATCCTACTTCTACAAGTATGGATGGTCTGCTGGCACCTACGAGTACCCAAAAGGGTGCATGTCTTACACCACCGTCGCGAACACCCTTGTAACGACTGTGCAGGTTTGTCATGATCCGTCTTTGCACATCTATCGCCAGTTTGTTGGACTGTACGATCTTAGGACCGTTAAGTACGGAATCAATAATGACCCGTTTGCTCAACTTGCTTCCTGCACCTTTTAACACTGCCCTGTTCTCTCTTGCCGCAATACGCTGTGATTTGGCATTTCTTGTTGTCTGTAAAAAGAAGGTCTCCACACCATGTACTCTATTTCTGCTTCGTTTAGGTACAGAGTTCGCATGAATAGAGATGAACACTTTTGCATCTTTTTGATCTGCAATGCGTGTACGCTGCGGAAGCTTTAAGAACCTGTCCTTCTTGCGTGTCATATAGACGGAGTATCCCCGTCTTTTAAGCTGCTTCTCAAGTCTCTTTGCTATTTGCAGAACAAGGTCTTTTTCTCTTTTGCCGCCACTTATGGCACCGGTATCATGTCCTCCATGTCCTGCATCTATCACAATAAGTTCATTTTTACGATATTTGAATGACTTTGCTTTGTTTGTATCAACAAGATACGCTTGTTCTTTTTTACTCTTTCTCTCTGTTTTCTTTACTTTTTTAGTTTTTTTATATCGTTTCTTACTATATTTTTTTGTGTTATCAATAGTGAATTTGGGTAAAGGTATATGATAGGATCTATAAGCAAACAGAGGTTTATACGGAGTGCAAGCATAGGATCTTCCTGTCTCGATCACCACTCTGACCACGTTTTTTTTATATTGTGCGACCCTGAGTGATCTGCAATGGGAACTTTTGAGATTTTTACCGACTTTCGAATTGGCCAAATGGGTATTTTTAATATCAAAAACTTCCCTATAGGGGTTTTTCAACGTAAAGTGCCTGATCTGTTTTTTATCGTACGACCGGTCGAACTCTAATCGCAATTCGCCCTTTTGTAACTCCACTTTTTTTAAAAGTGTAACTGAAGAAAAAAGAAATGTTGATCCAAGTATAAATAAAAGAAATATCTTGAGAAACTTCACTTTATTTATCTTCTCCTTCCATCAGCTTATGCATAAGCTTTTTAACGGTAATGATCTCCTTTAGACGGTAGCCGTTCGCCCCAGTAAAAAAGAGTCCGGTATCAATAAGCCCGTCATACGCATCTGTAAGTCTGTCAGCAATACAGTATCCTACTATTTTCGCTTCTTCTCCGCGGTGACAGGGAGTCACACAATTGGAGATACAGGCCACTTTGGGTGCCGTACCTTTTTCTATGCTTTCATGAAGCTTTGTCTTTACACCGCGTGCCGGATAGCCTACAGGTGACTTGAAAAGTTTTATATCTTCTTCTTTTGCCCCTATAATCACTTCTTTAAAGGTTTGACTTGCATCACACTCTGCCGTACCTATGAAGCGTGTTCCCATCTGTACTGCATCAGCACCGAGTTCCATCATTTTAACAATGTCATCATGATTCCATACACCGCCTGCCGCAATAATAGGCATTGATCCCCAGTTTTTTGCTTCTTCTACAACCGGAGGCAATATAGCTTCAAGTTGATTCTCGGGGAGGAAACATTCCTCATACTTGAAACCCTGATGTCCGCCGCTTAGCGGTCCTTCCACGATCACAGCATCCGGAAGCCTGTTGTGTGTTTTTTTCCAGCGTCGACATAAAATTCTTAGTGCTTTGGCCGTTGAAACAATAGGCACCAATGCCACATCAGGATAATCTTTGGCTGCTTCAGGCATGGTCAAAGGCAGGCCTGCCCCGGTAATGATTATATTTGCACCTGCCTTACAGGCATCTTGAACCACACGGTCATATTCACTCTGTGCATACAGTACGTTTGCTGCCAACGGCTTGTCTCCACATATCTTTCTCGCATTTTCAAAAATATGCTCAAGCGCCTCATAAGAATAAAAATTGATCGCTTCAAGAGGTCTGTGTTCTTTGCCTACCATCTCATTGTCGTGAAGATATTTTCTCTTTTTATATACACCGGTACCGACAGCAGAGATCACACCCAGTCCCCCCTCTTTGGAGACAGAACCTGCCAATTGATCCCAAGAAATACCGACACCCATACCACCCTGGATAATAGGCTTTTCAATAATATATTTTCCGATCTTAAAAGATTTAAACCTCATTATCCAACCTTCACTTTTGCAAATTTTCTTTTTCCCACTTGCAAGATATATTCACCAGAATCAAGATTCAGTTTTTCATCAGTGACCTTCGCCTGATCTATCTTTACTGCACCCTGTTTAATGTCTCTTCTTGCCTGGGATGTAGAAGGCTCGATACCTGCATCGACAAGAGCTTTACATATCCATATCCCCTCTTCTGCTTCTACTTCATTCATATCAGAAGGAAGCTTGTTCGCTTTAAAGACATTATCGAATTCTGCTTTAGCTAGTGTAGCCAACTCTTCATTATAGAACCTTGTAACCAATTCAAGAGCCAGATTCTCTTTGGCGATTTTAGGATGAAGCATACCATTTTGGACATTTTCTTTCATCTTGGCGATCTCTTCAAGTGATTTTTCACTCAAGAGCTCATAATATCGCCACATCAGCTCATCAGAGATGGAGAGTGTCTTCGCATAGATATCTTTTGGGTCTTCCGTGATTCCAATGTAATTGTTCAAAGATTTACTCATTTTCTGAACCCCGTCAAGCCCCTCCAGGATAGGCATCATCAATACTGCCTGTTCTTTGCCTATTTCATAGGCACGTTGAAGAAACCTTCCCATAAGCAAGTTGAATTTCTGGTCTGTACCACCGATCTCGATATCGCTTTCAAGTTCTACAGAATCATATCCTTGAAGCAGAGGATAAATAAATTCAGAAATAGAAATACTCTGTCCACTTTTATAGCGTTTTTCAAAATCATCACGCTCCAGCATACGTGCCACATTAAAAGTCGTTGTTAAAGAAACCATACCCGCAGCACCCAATGCATCAAGCCAGGCCGAGTTGAATACCACATCCGTTTTACTCTCATCGAGAATGTTAAAAACCTGATCCTGGTAGGTTTGTGCATTCTCAAGGATCGTACTTCTATCAAGAATTTTCCTTGTTTCACTCTTTCCGGTAGGATCACCGATCATTGCCGTAAAGTCACCAATAAGAAGCTGTATGCGTCCACCATGGTTCTGAAAAGCCCTTAACTTTTGAAGAAGTACGGTATGTCCGAGGTGCAGGTCTGCACCGGTGGGATCAAACCCTGCTTTAACGGTATATGTTGTACCATCTTCATAATATTTTGAAACCAATTTTTCAATACGTTCCATATCTATAACTTCGGCTGTACCTCTGTTTATCTCTTCCAACGCTTTTTGAATTGACATGTTTTTTCTTATCCCCTACTATTTGTTATATGCATCATCCAGACTGATCATCTCTGCCAGTTTGAATTTTTGTGAGATCTTTTCTGCAAGCAAACTCTTTTTGGGCTCATTGCTTTCAACTTCTATCTGACAATATTCCGCACTTTCGGAACTTTGAATACCAAGCTCTATACTGATAACATTCAGATCCAGCTCAGAAAGCTTTGCCAACAAGTCTGCCAATATACCTTTTTTGTTCTGTAAACTGATCGTTAAACGATATCGTGAAAGTTTTGTCATACTCCAACTTACAAAGAGCATTGGCTCCCCGGCCACAATCTTCTCATAGGCCTTTTTGCATAATTTATGATGTATAATAACCTTACTGTCCTTATAAAATGCAACGATCTGATCACCAACCTTAGGATGACAGCAATAATCGAACTCTACACCATCCAAAGGCCTGTTCGTAAAGAACTTAAAATGTTCTATTTCTTTGATCTTTGGCTTTTTATACCCCCGCTTGAGCAGCTCCCAGAAACGCACTTCTTTCGCTCCTGTATACTCTGCTACTTTATGTATCACGTCTTTATAATAATCCAACTGGCTTGGAAGTTTATAAATACTCTCTTCCAGCCCCAATACTTTTATCAATTCTTTGATTGCCATACTATTTTGAGAAAAGAGTGTTGCCAATATATTGTAAGCACTCAAAGTATCTGACTCTTTAATGCGTGCACGACAGTCACTTCTTATACCTTCTTTGGCTTTGGAGGTCTTGACTGTATCCAGCCAGGAACAGTGCAGGTGCACTTTATCATCTTTTATGATCCTGACAATATCACCATTTTTCAGTACGGTCAAAAGAGAAACATTATGTTTATTGACCATTGCATCTATAGCATTTCTCCCTACTTCTGAGTGGATAGCATAGGCAAAATCCAGTGCTGTTGAGCCTTTTGGAAGCGTATAGTAGTCCCCTTTAGGAGAAAATACCGTAATATCTTCAGAGAAAAGATCACTCTTCGCAAGTTCATAAAATTCTTCAACAGACTCATTTTGATAATGCAGACTCTCTAGCCATTCCAGGTTCACGCCATCCCCGCCATCTTTATATTTCCAGTGTGCCGCCACTCCATATTCTGCAAGTCTATGCATTTGCTCTGTTCGTATCTGTGCTTCGACAATACCTTCTTCATCAAAAAGTGTTGTATGAATAGTTTTATATCCATTCTCTTTGGGTACTGCAATATAATCTTTAAAACGTGAGATCAAAGGGGTAAACCCTAAGTGCATAAGTCCCAACACCTTATAGCACTCAATGGGCTCATTCACTATGATACGTATGGCTAGAAGATCCAACACCTCTTCTATGCTTATCCCTTTTCGATGCATTTTTATATAGATAGAGTAGTAATGCTTCACCCTCCCGAAAATATCAAATTCATCTTCATCAAAACCATTTTGCATCATGGATTTTTTTACTTTTTGGATGAATGCATTAAGTTTGAACTGCATATTCTGTGCATTTGATTGCATATAATCATCTATCTTCTTATAATCTTCCGGATAGATATAGTAAAAGCTCAGATCTTCAAGCTGGTTTTTTAAACGTGAAATACCAAGCCTATGAGCAATGGGAGCATATACCACCAGTGTCTCTTCAGCAATACGTTTTTGTTTGGCAGGACTCAAAGCATCCAAAGTAAGCATATTATGCAGTCTGTCACAAAGTTTAATCACCAATACACGAACATCCTTAATAGAGGCCACCAGCATCTTTCGAAAGCTAAGTGCAGAATTGATAAGTCTCTCATCAGAACCTGACGGGGCCAGCTCTTCGTCGCGTATCTCAACAATCTTCGTGAGTCCTTCGACCAAATGCGCGACATCATTACCAAACTCACGTTCCAGGTCTTCAATATCAAAACTGGTATCTTCTACCACATCATGAAGCAGTGCTGCTTGTATCATAGTTTCATCATTGGAGAAAGCTGCCGTGATGGCCGCAACCAGGATCGGGTGCACGATATAGGGTTCGCCGCTTTTACGTTTTTGACCGTCATGTGCGATCAAAGCAAGTTCAAGGGATTTCTTTGTTTCAGGGAGAGGAGAAGGAACTTGTTCCCATAGAAAGGCTACAGCTTCTTCTACTGTACGTATCTCTTTGGCTTTTGATAAAAAAGCATTCAAAGGTTCTTAGCCTTCTATACTTACAATGATTTTACCTTCAGCGATTTCTTGAAGCGCTATATCCGAATATTTCATCCCGGTTGTATCGGTATCAAGTAACGGCTGGGCACCATTGGCTATTTTTTCAGCCCTTTTCCCTACAGCATTTGCCAAAAGGTATTTGTCAAAATTTACTTTTTCCAGTGCTTTTGCAGTTAATTTTTCTGTTCTCATTTTTTTCCTTTAAATCTAACTTTATTATCTAACGATTGAACATAATGACGTATCGCCCTGAACAATTGCCAAAAGATTTCCTTTTTCAAACATGTTACACACAACAATAGGCAATCCGTTCTCTTTTGCCAGCGCAATAGATGTGTCATCCATCACTTTGATCTTATCGGTTAGAGCCTGATCATATGTTAACGTATCGAGTTTAACCGCATCATCGAATTTATTAGGGTCTTTATCGTACACACCGTCCACTTTGGTTGCTTTAATAAGCATCTCTGCTTCTATTTCAGAGGCTCTCAATGTAGCAGCCGTATCTGTCGTAAAGTACGGATTACCTGTTCCTCCCGCAAATACAACGACGCGTCCTTTTTCCAAATGTCTTCTTGCACGACGCACGATAAACGCTTCACCGATCTCCTGCATATCTATGGCAGACTGTAGTCTAGCCTCAAGACCGCAATGCTCCAAAGCTTCCTGAATAGCCACACCGTTTATCACCGTTGCCAGCATACCCATATAGTCCCCGGAGGTTCTCTTGATAATGCCATCAGCTGCGGCAGAAACACCACGAATTATGTTACCGCCACCTACAACAATGGCCACTTCAACACCTGCGTCCACGAGTTCTTTGATCTCGCCTGCAATAAAGTTAAGAATCTTCGTATCGATCCCGTACCCTTCTTCACCCGCCAACGCCTCACCGGAAAATTTTACCAATACTCTTTTGATCACAAAAAGCCTTTTATATTATTTTCGCGATTATATCCAAAAGAGGTTTAGGAGGGGTTTAAGTCAGATCTGTATCAACTTCAAAGGATTGATATGCTTGGAATTCTTCGTTGCTTGGAACATCAACTTGCTTGCTACTTTTCCAACCACATACCCCTTGCGTATCTTACTTCCTACACGAATGGTGGGTGCGATCTTGGAAAGTCCGGCATAGACCGTATGTATTTTTCCGCTGTGTGCGACAACAACCACTTTTCCAAGCATGCTGCTATTCCCTGCAAAAACCACTTTTCCATTAAGTACATTCTTCACTTTTGCATTGGATGAGGGTGCCTTTAGCGTGATGGACTCATTAAAGATCTTGATCTTATAAATAGGGTCGACATAAGTACCGAACTTTTTGATAAGCCTTGCCCCGGGGATTGGAGAAATGGTTTTCCCGCCTCTGTAAGCATAAACCTTTGATTTATGATAAGAAGAGTTGATATTTCTTACTTTTTCACTCTCCTTGTAAACTCTTTTTCGCTCTTTTTCTGCCTCTTTTGCAGCCAAACGCGCTTTCTTTCTGGCTTCTTTTGTTTTTGCCTTGCGCAATGCCTCTTTTGCTTTTCTTGCTTTTGCACGTGCCAGTGCTTTGGCTTTTCTTAAACGTTTTTTACGCTCTCTTTCAAGACGTATTGCCTTTTTTCTGGCTTCAGCCTGTTTACGGGCTTCTTCCACTTCCTGTTTATGTAATATATTGAGTTTTGCAAGTGTTGCACGAAGCGAATTTTGCTTATCGACGATCTTTTCAAGGATAGCATTATATTTCTCTTCATCTTTGGCAAGCTTTTCAAGCAGTTTCTTTTTGGCTAATTTCTTCTGTGCATAGGATTCTCTTTTTTTAATGATCCTTTTGATCCGATTTTTTGTTTTATTGTGCAAATAAAGCTTATCTTCTTTCCGCTTTTTAAGCGTAATGATCTCTGATCTCAACGTGGCCAAGACTTTTGCGTTATGCTTCTTATAGGCCTTATAGACCTCCTGGGCAATAATGGATTTCCGTGTTGGTTCATGCGCCTGTTCCATAGCGAAGATCACTGAGAACTGCTCAGAGAGTAAAGAGATGAATGCTTTGTGTTTTCGCTTCAGTTGCCTATTTGTATTTTCAAAATCCTCTTTTGACTTTTTCAGCTCCTGCTTTAATGCTTTGTATTCTTCTTCTGTTTTATTCTGATCACGACCGAGTTCTTCTATTTTTTTTTCAAGATAGGCAATATCCTTCTCTGCAGCCCGAATATCTTTTGCTATTTTCTCCAGTTGTCTGCTCGCCTGTTTCTTCTTCAATACAGTACTGGAAAGATTCTTTCTGGAATCCTTTATCTTCGTTACAGTTGTTGCACCTTGCAGCAGCCCGATGACTACAAAACAAGAGAATATGAAGGATCTCACTCCTCTACTCCCTTACTCGAAAAGACTACCGAGTAGACTGCAATAACGACAATAAGCAGTGCTGAACTTAAAAGAATAGCGATATCACTTAATCTGAAGAGCTCTTCCTGATTTTCCATCATCACATCAATACCGCTGTTGGCTGCCCATTGGAACTTCACATATAGGAAGATCGCAGAAGTCAGAAGCGTAGCGATAAAAGCGTCTGCAATAGCCACCTTAAAGAGCACCCCGGACCGCAACATCAATGGTGCACCGAATATCTCCATCACCTGCATACGCTCTTTATGTGCGTATTTCCATATTTCCATCTGTTTGATAATAAGAAAAAGACTCACTACCCCCATAAATACAATGAAGAGTTTCAATGTGAACTTGATAAATGAAAAGAGTCTATAACTCGAACTGTAACTGCTTCCGAAGGTCTCAACCTTTTTAATGTTCTTGTCTGCCTCAAGATCTGCTTTTATCTTGTTGAGTCCGGATGTACTGAGATAGGAATCCAATCCCACGTTATAAAAATACGGTAAAGATGCCAGTATCTCTTTACTGCTGCTTTTACTTACGCCTTTTGCTATCTCTGAGACAATGCTCTCTCTTTTGATCTTCTGGGCATTGCTAATGTGCCTGTTAAGTGCTTTAAATACAGAGAGTTCCATAGGTTTATTGGTGACTACAAGCATAGAGTAGCCCTCCTTAAGACCTTTTTCATAGGAATTCGTTGTACGGTCAAAAACAAGGTAGAACTCTATACCAAGCAAAATAGCCATCAAGGGCAAAATGAACATAAGATGGTTTTTAATGAACTTCATACACACCCTTGCTTTCTATAATAAAATGTCTATAAGGCAAAGAGAAGATCGTCGGGATCTTGTGTGTTACCACCAATACGGTTGTATCGAGCTGCTGACAGGCATTCTCCATGAGGTCCCAGATCACATTGGACGAGTAGTCATCCAGGTTTCCTGTAGGCTCATCTGCCAAAATAACTACCGGGTTTTTGGACAATGCTCTAGCCACACCCACCCGCTGTTGCTCTCCACCGCTAAGTTCCAACGGATATTTGTCTGCATGTTCTGAAAGTTTGACATGTTTAAGCAGTCGTTGCGCCTGTGTATTCTGAACATCTACAGAATACCCCGCTATCATCAGAGGAAGTACCACATTTTTGGCCACCGTCCACTCATTGACCAGTTTATAGTCCTGAAAGATGATCCCTAAATGCGTCCTTAACTCCTGCAGTTTACTCTGTCCAACACTAGCCAGGTCCAAACCACCTACTACAAGGCTACCTTCCGTAGGCTTCAATGCACCGTAAAGTGCTTTAAGGAGTGTCGACTTACCTGAACCACTGGGTCCGGTAATAAAAACGAACTCCCCTTTTTTAATGCTGAAACTTGCATCTTTAATGATCTCTTTTTCACCATTGTCATACGCAAGAGTGATATGTGAAGCATTGATTACATTAGACATCCTAGATTTCCTTTAAGATAAAAGTTCCATTATTTTTTGATGTGCTTCATAGTTGACCGTAGTCTTCACAGGAGGTGAGACAAAGTATCTGCAACTGTTCTCTTCTATCAAAATATATTTATGTTCAGGTCTGTCAAAACTTCCGAATGCACATTTAATAAGGAGTTTTTCGTTCCCTGTTTTATACATACGTTCAAAGTGCACAAAGTATCCATCAAAGACAAGTGCTTTTTTGGGTAAAGTTTCTTCCAAACCTTTTCTATATTTTACAATATTAAAATTAAAATCTATGTTCAATACTTTAGGTTCTGAATTTTCTCCGCATTTAACATAGACATCATAGATATCTTTCTCCTGTCTACGCCATCTTGCTTCGTACTTACTGGTCACTTCCAAAGCTTCGTTCTTTCGTATTTCTACCTCTGTTTTAGGCACAGAAAAGAAAGTCTCCAGCGAATACCAGAAGTATTTATCACTGTCTGTTCGAAGCTCCAGACGTCCTCCCTTTCTAAGCACACGTATGCTCTCATCCAGAAAAGAGGGACTAATGACACGGCGATGCGGCTTCTTGTCCCAGGGGACTGGAAAATGAACAAATATCTGTTCACAGACATTGGAAGGGAGCATTTCCAAAAAGAGTCTTGCATCATAATTCACCACCCAGATGTTATCCAGTTCCTGCAGTTCTATCTGTTTGAGCACCTGTTGTGCTGAAGGCGTATGTATCTCAAGCCCTATAAAAAGTGTATCCGGATTCTTCTTTGCCTGATGGAGCAGATGTCTTCCCGACCCAAACCCTACCTCAACAGAGATCTTTTCTTTTGGGGAAGTAATATGCTCAAAATCTTCTATTTTCTTAAAATACTCAGAAGAGAGTGTCGGTTTGCTATTCGAGATGGCGATGTTTGAACTCTCTATCTCAAGCTCCAGATCTTTGGAGACTTGGTCCAGTGCTTCTTTTAAAAGATTGACTTTCAGGGGTCTGGTCACTTTGTCGTATTTAACAAGGGTTGCTTTTTCATCAGGTTTGATCTGAAGCAAAAATTCTTCCCCGCCATGCTCCACCCCCAGGAGTTCATCACCACCCTTCAAAGCCTTTGCTCTAAAAGTAATGATATCACTTTGGAGGATCTTGTGCTCTATGGCAGAACTGTCGAACGGAGTAACTTTTAAATGTGGCATTCGCAATTGTCCTGTTAGAATGAAATACGTGTAACTTGGCTTGGTTTGGATCTAATGCCGTCATAACTTTTTGCAATAACACGATATGCATACGTACCGCCGGTATGAATGAAGCTGTCAATATACTCAGCCATCAATTGCCCTTCGACCTGTGCTACATATTTCCACTTTCCGCCATTGACCGAACGTTCTATAATGTAGGCGTTGACCCTCTCACTCGGGTGCGGCCTCCAAAGAAGTTTTACAACACCCGGTGCAACTTTATAGGCTTGCACAAATGAAACCCCTGCAAAAGGCGGGCGTGTTTTTACTTTTAGGATAGCACCGTGATTTGATTCTTCACCCATGTAAAAAGTAGTGAAAGTATAAAGATAGGTTGTATTTGGCTTCACATGTGTATCTACAAAATGTGTACCATAGCGGTTTCCTACCGTTCCAATACGTTTAAAACCCTGATCCGTACCAAATCTATCAGATGGAGAGCCTCTATAGATATTTATGCCATGCACTCTTTTATCTTCTATTTTTTTCCATTCGAAACCTACTGAACTCATCGTAGGCAGTGCCCTAACTTTAGTGATGGTCGGGAGTGTAGGATTTTTATCATAAATAAGCAGCCCTTTAATGCCCGCACAGCCATTAAACAGCAGTAAAGCCGGAACCCAGAGTAAGAGGATCGATTTTTTCATTGATTTCGCCTTGATCAAAATATTTTGTCATAAATGTTGTCATATCATCAAAAAGAGGAGCGGTGAACTCCATTTTCTTACCACTTACCGGGTGTGTCAAATATAATAGATATGCATGCAGATAAACTCTTGGAATTTTATCTCTTTTGGTCTTAAAGCCATATAAATCATCACCCAGGATATGCCGCCCCAAAGTGTTTAGATGCACGCGAATCTGATGGGTTCTTCCCGTAAAGAGTTTTGCAGCGATGAGTTCCACATCATACGCAGAGGTCAAAAGCTTTTTAAAGGCTGTTTTGGCAGGTTTCCCATGAGGTACGACATCCATTTTGAGCCTGTTCTTCGGGTTGCGTCCTATGGGCCTGTCCACCAGTACATCCTCTTTTAAAGGATGGTCTATGAGTGCCAAATAGTAGCGCCCCATACTTTTGTCCTGCAACTGTTTACTTAGTTCTTCATGGGTCTTGTTGTCTTTTGCGATCACCAATGCACCTGTAGTTTCTTTGTCTATACGGTGTACGATCCCATGCCGCTCTTCCCCGGAGATAGTAGAGAGAGAAATACCTTTTTTAATAAGCCAGTCCACAAGTGTAGGCTCTTTAACCGAAGGAGCGGGATGGACAACCAATCCACTAGGTTTGTTGACTACAAGCAGATACTCATCCTCATACAACACCTCAACATCAAAATCCACTTCCACAGGCTCGCGTTTCTCTGCTTCTTTGAACTCATAGGCTATCTCATCATCTTCTGAGACTTTAAAGCTGGTCTTGGTGACAACTTTTCCATTGACAGACACAAGACCGTCTTTGATGAGTTTTTCTACTTGATTGCGGCTGACATTGAGTTCATAAGCCAGGATCTTGTCTATACGCCCAGAAGAGGCAGATACAAATTGCTTACGGTTCAAATATCATCCCTATCCCAACGTTCAGGGTCTAAAAATGTATCATCATGAATGTGTTTGAAAGAAGCCTTGAACATTTTAAACACGTCTTTATTCTCTTTTTCAAGTTCTGCCAGCCATACTTTGGTAGAGGCTCTGGCATGAGGCATTTTGACATCTTTTAACATCGCAGGACAGGCTTCATCACCAATGACCTGTAGGTTATTCTCTTCAGCAAAAGCACGAAGCTGTGATTCTCTGGCTTGGATGAGTGGGCGAATGAGGTGGAAACCTCTGCCTGTTTTGTAGATGGGAGCCAAGGCTCTCATGGTTCCATTGTAGAACATGTTCATAAAGAAACTCTCTACTGTGTCATCGAAGTGGTGCCCCAGTGCTACTTTGTTAAAGCCGCCTTCTTCTGCGAAGGTATAGAGCGCTCCCCTTCTCATGCGGGAGAAATATGAACAAAATGAAGAATTTTCACGAATCGTATCATGGGAGATCTCAAAGATATTGGTATCGTACACCGTATGTTTGATGCCGTACTCTTCACAATGCTTACTCAAAAACTCATAATGCTCATCCGGCATTCCATACTTAACGGTACAGGCTTCAAATTCGAATTTAAAGGGTGCATGTCTTTGTACATGTTTAAGCGCATGTACTAAAGCCAGTGAGTCTTTACCTCCGCTAAGCCCGACAAGTACTTTATCGCCCTCACCGATGAGTCTGAACTCGGCATTGGTCTTGCCTATGACCTTGAGGAGTTTTTTACTCATGGGAATGGTTTTACTTTGTTCTCTTCTTTTTTCCACTTTTCTCTCTTTGTAGGATGCTGCGCCCTCACAACACCAAAATTATGCATGATATTACAGCATGTTGCGAGGGGACAACATGCTGCGAAATTATTGTATCTCTTCCACCATTGAGAGGATAAAATCAGCACTGATCTTTGCAGAAGACTCCAAAAATTTATCAAAATCAAATCCTGCATCCATATCTGCTGCATCAGAGATGGCACGTAAGACAAAGAACGGCACATTCAAGGCTGAACAGACTACAGCAACCGCTGCACCTTCCATCTCCAAAGCATCTGCTTTAAATGTCTCACCTATCCAGTGCTTACGTTCTTCATTTGCCACAAACTGATCACCCGTGGCGATGATGCCCTCTTTAAGTGTTAATCCTTTTTGTGAAGCAACCTGCTTTGCCACCTCTCTCAATTTCTCATCCGAAGCCACATACACTTCACCTTCGGGAACATACCCGTAAGGGTGGCCAAAAGCCGTAATGTCCAAATCATGCTGACACAGACTCTTAGCGATGATAAGATCACCTACTTTAAGATCAGGAGATATTGCACCTGCCACACCTGAGAAAAGCAAAGTGTCACAACCGAACTTCTCTATGAGGATCGTTGCAGTGAGCGTTGCAAATACCTTTCCTATTTTCGAATAAGCTACAACCACCTCATGACCGTGATAACTCCCCTCATAGTACTTGTTTTCAGCATATTCCACAACATTCAAGTTATCCAGCTTGGCGACAATCGGCTCCACCTCTTCAGGCATCGCACCCATAATAGCTATTTTCACATCAATCCTTTTTGGTGCGTTGGCAAACGCACCCTACATTAATCACGCAAGGCGTGTCTTGTCTCTAGCAAGATTGTAAACACCATCACAATCACCTCATAAGGAATTAAAATAAACCAAAAAAACAATTCACATATTAATTCCCACCGGAACAGATGGGAAAAAGAAGCTATTACAATTCTTTAATAGCAGAAATTGCAGCTTCCAACGAAGCCATATCAGAAACCACAAAATGAGGCTTTTTCGTAGCCCGACGATTTAACCCTTTAAGCACCCCACCATGACCAAACTCAACATAACAGTCCACACTATCATCAAAATCAGCAATAGACTGCTTATACAGTACAGGTGATACCAACTGCTTAGGAAGAAGATCCAGTGCCTCAGCTTTACTGCTGTAACCTTTTGCTGTTACATTTGAGATCACCGGTGCAATAAACTCATCTTTCAGCACTTCTGTCAGTTTCTCGGCTAAAGGAGCAACCGCACTCTCAAGCAGCGGACAGTGAGATGCTACAGACATGTTAAGAAGCATTGCACGTCTTGCTTTTGCTTCTTTCAAAATAGGCTCAAGCTTTTCAAGATCAGGCTTGATCCCTGCGATAACTATCTGCCCCTCTGCATTGTAGTTCACCGGCCAGACTTTCATCCCTGCTTCTCTTTGTGCCGCACAAATATCTTCGACTGTTTTGTCATCAAGACCGAGTGATACCAGCATCCCCACATCCTGACCTGCACACGCCTCAGCCATCAGCTTACCGCGAAGGTTAACCAACTCTACTGCATCTATGGCATCCAAAGCACCCACACTTACCAGTGCAGAAAATTCTCCCAAAGAGTGACCCAAAGCATACACAGGCTTGATTGGCATCTCGTCTTCAAACAACTTGTATGCTATGGCAGATACAAGCAAAATAGCCGGTTGCGTGAATTCTGTTTTTTCAAGATCATCATTCTGTGTAAAAAGAAGTTTCTCAAAGTCTATACCTGTTCTAGCGCTGGCATCTGCTACCATTTGCTTTGCTACATCAGAGTTGTTAAAAAAGTCTTGTCCCATTCCGACAGCTTGTGAACCTTGCCCCGGAAATAAAAATGCACATTTGATCGACATACGGTGTCCCTTTGAAGTAAAATAAGTATCGTATTTTACCATGTTAAGATTACACTCAAATTCAACACAGATTACACTCTGTATAAGTATATTTTTAAAAAGGATATATAATGAGCCAAAAATACATTTGTAGCGTATGTGAATATATTTATGACCCTGCAGTGGGTGATCCTGACAGCGGCATAGCTCCGGGAACACCGTTTGAGGATATCCCTGACGATTGGGAATGTCCGGATTGTGGCGTAGGTAAAGAGGATTTTGAGGTGTATGAAGAGGATTAGTTGATCATTTTCACTAAAGCCTCTCCATCTATCAGAACCATATTTTTATTTTCGACAAATCTGTAACACTCTTTTGTAAATCGGCTTGTCGTAACGACATAGGCTTTATCTACTTCATATTCATACATCAACCCGTACATCTCCCTCACGACTTTTATGGTTACCATCGCATCATCATAGCGTTTGCACTGCACTATGGCAGAGATATTTTTTTTTGTAAAAGAGCGCTTTTTCATCCAAATGTCCACTCCGCCGTCAGCACCTTTCTTCTCATTACCAAGAACCTTCCAGCCCTTTTTAGAAAACAGTTCCATACACAAAAGCTCAAAATCATCCCAGGAAAGGCGTTTGAGTTTCTTAAGTGTTCTGTTACGTTCAAGCAGACTTTTGTTTCTTAGCTTTTTAAAAAGTACTCTTAGTTTATATAGAAAATAAAGAAGAAAAATAACAAGTATGGCTATAGACTGTATCTGAAGTGTTGAATAATTTTGCATAGTGTATTATAGTTTGAAAAATCAAAGAGAGAGAAAAACATGTCAGATTGTCATAGATTCACTATTTAGGCATTCAATATTTTGTTTGAGTTAGTATTAGGTTTGTGTAAAAGGTTGGTGTGCAGAAAGGGAGCTTACTTTGCAGTAAGTGACCGAATGAAGCACCGATCTTTTGTGCAAAGATGATACTAAATCGGACAAAAGATTAGTGACTACAGCCACAATTTCCGCTGCCACAATGCTCTTCTCCTCCGCCAACTTGACCGGAAGCTGCTTCATCGGCAGTTGCTTCTCTTGCATCAACAACAGTAACAGAGAACATAAGGTCCTTACCGGCCAATGGGTGGTTGAAGTCTACATTTACCTCTTTGTCGTTAAATGAAGTCACTGTTACTTGAACTGTTTGACCATCTTCACCTTGACCATACAGTGTCATACCCTCTTTCAGATCAACACCTTCAAACTGCTCTATCGGCAATGTTTGCTGTGCTTCAGGATTGACTTCTCCGTATGCTTCTGCTGCTTTTACCATAATATCCGCACTTTCACCTTTAGACATACCTGCAAGCGCATTCTCCAAACCTGGAATGATGTGTCCTTTACCTGTAATGAACTCTAATGGCTGTGCGCCTTTGTTAGTATCTACTATTTCACTTGATCCTGCTTCTTTTACTTCATATTCGATAGCAACTACGCTATTTTCGTTTTCAATTTTCATAATATTCCTATGTGTTAAATTTGCCTAATTTTAGCTAATAAAGCTTTATTTTATCTTACTTGTCCCGAGCCATAGATTTTATATTTATAAGTCGTCAGCTCACTCACTCCCATAGGTCCTCTGGCATGGAGTTTGTTGGTACTGATGCCCACTTCCGCACCAAACCCGAACTCTCCGCCGTCTGTAAACTGTGTAGAGGCATTGAGATAGACACAGGCAGCATCTACTGCATTTAAAAAATGTTCCGCTGTAGTATAGTTTTCAGTGATGATTGCCTCAGAGTGTTGCGAGCCATACTGCTCAATATGTCCAATGGCACCTTCTACGCCCTCAACCACTTTAATGGCCAATATGTTCTCCAAATACTCTGTACGATAGTCCTCCACAGTTGCAGCATTGACATTTATGATGGCTTGTGTCTTTTCGCAGCCTCTGACTTCTGTACCTTGTGCGTCATAGGCTTCCTTAAGAGCTGGAAGTATCTCTGCTGCTATCGCTTCATCTACCAGCAAGGTTTCCAGTGCACCACAAATTCCTGTACGGCGACACTTTGCATTGACTGCGACAGCTAACGCTTTCTCAAAATCTGCATCTTCATCTATATAGGTATGGCAAAGCCCTTTGTCATGTTTGACCACCGGTACCGTAGCATTGGAAGAGACATATTTAATGAGTGCTTCACCTCCTCGTGGTACGATAAGGTCTACATAGGCATCCTGCTTGATAAGCTTGGCCACACCCTCTCGTGATGAGTCTGGCAACAAACCAACAGCGCCTTTGGGTAAATCATGGGCTTCAAGAACACCTTGCAATACCTGTGCTATGGCTCTATTTGAATTTTCTGCCTCTTTCCCGCCTTTGAGTATGGCCACATTGCCACTTTTAAAACAAAGGGCACCCACATCTGCAGTGACATTCGGGCGTGACTCATAAATGACCCCTATCACCCCGATAGGCACAGAGACTTTTTCTATCTTAAACCCTGCATCTGCATACCAGCCATCCAGGACTTTCCCTATAGGTTCTTTGAGTGCGGCTATCTCTTCTATGGCTACAGCCATTCCCTCTATACGGCTTTCATCTAAAAGCAGCCTGTCTTTGAGCGCTGCTGTCAGATTGTTTGTTTCGGCATCTGCCATATCCAGGCTGTTTGCCTGAAGTATCTCTTGTCTATTGTTACGCAAAGCCTGAGCCATTTCTCTTAATATTCTGTTTTTTTCTGTGCCACTAAGTGTTGAGAGTACCCTGCTTGAAGCTTTAGCTTCCTGTAAAAATGCTTCCATCTATGTTATCCTCATCAGTAATTGCAGCTATTTTAGCAAATAAACCCTAATAATGTTATAATCTATCCAATTTAATCTAAGTGAGTTCAAAATATGCAGACTATCACATTTATAGGTAACGGCAATATGGGATTGAGCATTGCTCAGGGCCTTAAAGGCAAATACAACATTGAGGTTGTAGGCAGAGACATGGAAAAACTGGATGCTTTTGAAAAGCAACTTGGGATAAAAATAGAAAAATATCTTCTTGATCATTTTGATATTACAGACAAGACCCTGCTTCTGTGTGTAAAACCGGGAAATGTTGAAGAAGTGGGAAAGCAACTTAAAGGAAAAGCCAAAGTGATGTTCTCGGTACTTGCCGGAGTAACGCTGGAGAAACTCAAAAAACACATCAAGACCAAAGCAACCGTCAGAGCCATGCCAAACCTTGCAGCAACAATAGGGGCTTCCATCACCACACTCACGGGAGATCACCGGTTCCAAAAAGAAGCAAAAGTCCTCTTTAATGCCGTAGGCGATACCCTATGGCTGGAGAGTGAAAAAGAGATAGACATTGCCACTGCCCTTGCAGGAAGCGGTCCTGCTTACTTGGCACTCATCGCAGAAGCATTGGTAGACGGTGCGGTAAAACAGGGGCTTAAAAGAGAAGATGCCATGACAACCATGAAAGGTCTCTTCAACGGTTTTGGCTCACTTATACAGGAAATACACCCTGCACTCCTGAAAGACAATGTCATGAGTCCAGGTGGAACCACGGCTGCAGGCTACGGTGCATTGGAAGAAGGTAATGTTCGGGCCGCCTGCATGGATGCCATAGAAGAAGCTTATAAAAAGGCTAAAGAACTGGGGGACTAGGAGACTGTCACTCTCCTACCGTCTTAGATAGATCTTTCTGAGATCCTCTTTTGCAAAAGGCATGTAGGTATGCCTTGTTATCACGACCGGCATACCATATCTTGACCACCGGTATATCACCGGTACATCTTTGGGATCAATATGGATACAGCCATGAGACATCCAGTCTATGCTGCCTTTATGTAGTGCATGCCCAAAACGTGTGAACATCATCATATAATCCATATTGTTTACACCGCTTTCATCGGGGTATGCTTTGGACATATAGTGACGTTTCTTGTTTATGATGGAAAAAACACCTGACGGGCTTCTAAATTCAGGCGCACCGGATGTAACAGGCCCACTCCACCATACTGTACCATCTTTGTCTACTGCGTAAAAACGTCCGTCACTTCCTTTTTCACGCACGGAGACCACAATAAAATCTTTCCCTGTCAGATCGACCGTTCTCACATCGTCCGTCACAAGATCTATGACTTCAAAAACCGTTTTTGACGTAGGAATAAGCTCATGGGTCAATTCTTTTAGCACTCCCTCTTCTGAAAACAATACAGTGACAACAAACAGCAGAGTTAAAGGTATGGATTTAAATATGGACATTTATAGTTTCTTTAACTTTTGTCTTGCGATCTTTGCAGACTTTTTACCGTCATAATTCTCTATGATATTCTCATAAAAAACTCTTGCCTGTGCTTTATCTCCACTCTTTTCCAAAGAGACAGCTGTATGCAGCAGGAGTGTATCAATGTAGGTTGCCTGATCATACAGACCTGCACTTTTTTTAAAGTAGAATATTGCATCTTCATACTTCCCGGTATAATAGGCTATCTCTCCAAGATAGTAGTTCGAAGCAGCCGGTTTATACCCCTTTGTGTCGGTGATCGAAAATCTTTTCTTCGCCTCATCATAACGCTTCTTTACAAAAAGCCTTACCCCTTCTCTATAGAGTTTTGAAGTGGGTTCGCTTTCAAGTGACTTTTTGGATTCAATCTTTGTTTCAGCGTTTTTTGGAGAAGGCACATACTTGCCTTTTAACGCTTTTTTCAGCTCTGCTTTACTTACATAATTCTCATTGATCTTATCTATCATAGTACCAAGTTCTTTAAGCAGAGCAGTATTATTATCTCCCCCACCGGAACTTGAAACACCGCCTTCTTTCAATTCAGCAATAGCTGCATTCAACCCTTCTATAATAGAGGTCAAACCGTCTATTCTCTCTTCTTGTTGAGCAAGTTTACGTTTCAAAGAAGCTATGTTCTTTCTGTTCTTAACGATCATTTTTTCTGCAGTACTCAACCCTTGCATAGAACCGCTATTTAAATTGTTATACCCGTAAACTGAGGGTTCTGCCAAAAGTGCAACAGAACTCAATGCCAAAGCTAAGAATATATGACGCAAATAGTTTTGATCCATTTCTACCCTACTTCACCAAACGAAGGTCCACTCTTCTGTTTCTTTCATAACAGCTGTCCGTAGGAGAACTGCACACAGGGTTGCTTTCTCCAAAACTGACGATGAGCATTCTGTTTGCAGCTATGCCTTGTGCTGCAAGACTGTCTTTCACCGCTTTTGCCCTTTTGAGTCCCAGGGCATAGTTGTATTCATCTGTTCCGAATTCATCACAGTTACCTTCTATTTTTATTCTGGAGGCTCCGGCACTGTTAATGACGTTCACATTCTTTGAAATATGATCTTCCATGCCCGGAGCTATAGTGTAATCACCGAATGCAAAATAAATACTCTGGAAACCGTCACTGCTACTGTTATATTTTCCGCCATTTGCACTGTCTGCAGTGTTTTGATTCCCATATTTATTTTCATCTATGGTTACGGTATCACCTGCTATCTGGGTGGCATCAGAAACATTGTTCTTACCTGTATCAACACCGTCAAGATCCGGTGCAGTCTGTCCGCATCCTGTTAAAAGCAGTAAAGAGAGTGTTGCTGTTGCTACAAATATTTTTCGTATCATTCTAAATCCTTTTTTGTTGATTTACCAATCGATCGATTGGATCTTTCGCCCACCTAGCGGGAACAGTAAACTCTGATGACTTGCAAGGTTGATATAGCCTATGGAAGATCCGTAGCCTCTATGTTTGATGAACAGAATAACCGAACCGTCAGGAGAAAATCTCGGAAATTGATTGACACCGGTCGTAGTAAGCGGCCTTGTATCCGATCCGTTAGATGATGTCAAATAAAGATTAAAAGTGTTCTTGCCGAAACTATTTTGAGACTCTCTGCTTGAATAGACTATTTTATTGCCATGCGCATCACAGGCGTTATTATTGCGCCCATGATAGACTACTTGCGAAACAGCCGCGGAATGAATGGACTTTTTAAAGATGTTTGCATACCCAAGTCTATTGGAGACAAATATAATGCGGCTCTCATCATCCACATATTTACCGTTCACATCTATACCGTTAAATCTCGTTACTCTTGTTTTTGCTCCTGAAGAGAGGTCAAGTTCATAAATATCAGCCTGTCCCTGCGGTGCCATTGTAAGCAAAAGCCTGGAACCGTTCCTGCTCACATCGGAACAGACAAGCATCCCTTCTGAAGAAGTGATCTTTTCTTTTGCTCCAGTATAGATATTGAGTTTATACAATGTCGGTATCAAACCTGTGTAAGAAGTATAGTAAAAACTCTTTTGATCCTTGTCTGCCCATTTGGGAAAGAGATTCAAACCGCCCCTGATGATCACTTTTTTATAATTGAAAGTATAATCGGCTAAAAGTATCTCACTGTGTTTTGGTGTAGTATAACGCGAAAAGACCACATAGCGGTTTATCCAGCTGATATCCGGATATTTCAGTACATTATTAATATCAGAGATCGCCTTATGTGCCAAAAAGGGTGCTTTATTCGTAGTAGGAATGGCATAACTTTTTTTAAACAGTTCTGTTGCATCCGAAGCCTTCAGCAAACGTACAAGAAGCTTTGTTCCTTCCTGTTGTGTCAATGCAAACTTCAGTACATACTCTTTACTTTTCAATGCAGGCTGCAGGTAATCAGAATTGATATCCCCTTCGTAATGGGTCGAATCTGCCAAAAAATGCCCGGATATTTTAAGATCTGAGAGCAGTATTTTAAAGAATTTTTCATTGACAACAGGTGAAGCATCGACAAGAGCAATGCGCGAACGCTGCTCAACATCTTTTTCTATCTTGAGTGTAGCATCAACGGCAAAAAGGTTAAGTGATAATAATAAAAGTAAAATATATCTCAAATTTATTCCTTGTTCTATTCTTTTTATCATGCATTGTATCAAGGCTGAGTTGAAATCTTCATTAATTAATATCAATTACTGTTTCCAGATTGTGGTAAAATATAAAGAGGGAATTTGGTGCAAAGTAAAAAAATATATTAATAAAGTAAAAATAGGAGTTTAACTATGAATGATATTATCATTGGTTTAGCTAAAGCAGCTATTTTGGTTGCATTGGAACAACCTGTAAATTTTGATCTGGAAAATGCATTGGAACAGTACCCTCAACTCAAAGAGAACGGAGCAGCTTTTGTAACGATAAACACAGAACCCAACGAGCAACTTCGCGGTTGTATAGGAAGTCTTCAAGCCTATCGCCCCCTCTATAAAGATATTATTGCCAATGCGCAATCCGCTGCATTGCACGATCCTAGATTCAAGCCGCTTTCTGCAGAAGAACTCAAGCATATCAAAATTGAGGTTTCAATCCTTTCTGAGCCCCAACCGTTACCGTATGAAGATATCGATGACCTAAAAAAGAAGATCGTTCCCTATAAAGATGGCGTTGTACTCAAGTATCAAACCTATCAGGCAACATACTTACCTCAAGTTTGGGAGCAGTTACCCAGATTTGATGATTTTTTTGCCAGTTTATGCATGAAAGCCAATTTACCCGGATCCTGTCTGGAGCTGCATCCTGATATCTTAACCTATCGGGTCACCAAATATGAAGAGAAATAAAATGGCTTCCCATATACGTAAAGCGGCAGTTCAAGGGAGTTTTTACCCAAAAGAGTGTGCCGAGGTCAAAGCCCTCATAGAGAAATTCAAACAAGAACTTGAAACTATACCCGTTAGCCCGGAAATTCAAAATATTATTCCCAAAGCTGTTATTGTTCCGCATGCCGGATATATTTACAGTGGTTTCACGGCAAACTGTGCCTATCAGTTCCTCAAACGCTCAAAAGCCAAACGTATCATCGTTATCGGTCCGAGTCACCATTACTATTTCAAAGGTATTTCCGGAAGTTATTATGAAGCGTACGAAACACCCTGTGGTGAAATCCCCATAGACAGCCCCTACCTTTTTGCCTTGGCCAAACAATTCAACATAGGTTTTGAACCCCAGGCGCATGCCAAAGAACATTCAACCGAAGTACAAATGCCATTTATAAAATACTATTTCCCGCATACCAAGGTCATAGAACTTATTTATGGTGATATGGCGGTAAAAGAGCTGGCAAATCTTATTCTTGCTTTATTGCACAATAAAGAAAATGCTGTTATCATCAGCAGTGATCTCAGTCATTTCCATACTCTGGAGGAGGCAAAAGCACATGATTTCAGTTGCTTGAGGGCTGTTGACACCATAGATGCCAAAATATTGAAACAAGGATGCGAAGCCTGTGGGATTACCGGTCTTCACGCTATGCTTCTTGCAGCAAAAGAACTTAAACTCTCTTCAAAATTACTCGACTATCGCACAAGTGCCGATGCCACCGGTGAGACTAAATCCGTTGTCGGATACATGTCTGCAATGTTCTATTGAGCCTTCTGCTTCATTAGGCTTGAGGTTTTTTCAGGTCAAAAAAATTCTTTCGAGCATTTTTGCTTCTTACTGTTTTTGCATTTTCATGTCCTGATGCTTGCCTGATCCCCTGCATCATCAAATTCATATCTGAAGGACTTGTTGCGTTTCGCAATGCTTCTTCCTGTGTGATCCTGCCACTATTGTAAAAATCCAATAAAGACTGGTCAAATGACTGTGTCCCATAGATCTCTTTACCTTTTTCTATAGCCTCCAGAATTTCGCTGTCTCTCTTCTCTGCGATCAATTCCGAGATCCTTGCCGTTCCCTTCATCACTTCAACTGCGGGGACCCTTCCCCCTTCTTTGTCTTTAACCAGCCTTTGTGAAATAACACCTTCCAGCACAAATGACAATGTCATTCGAACACGTTCCTGTTCTTCATTGGGGAACATACCGATGATCCGGCTGATGGATTCTTTTGCATCCAGTGTATGCAATGTAGAAAAAACAAGATGTCCCGTATTTGCTGCATGCAAGGCGATCTCCATTGTCTCCAGATCTCTTAGTTCACCGATGAATATAATATCAATATCTTCCCTGAGCGCTGAACGTAAAGCGTTAGCAAAAGAGTGCGTATTGGTACCTATGGCACGCTGAGTTACAAGAGACTTCTGTTCTTTATGCATGTACTCAACTGGATCTTCAATGCTGATAATATGTTTTCTTTTACGTTGATTTATCCTGTCGAGCATGGCTGCCAATGTTGTTGACTTGCCAGACCCTGTCACGCCGGTAACAAGCACCAATCCACTCTGAAGATCTGCTAGATCCTTCACCACTTCGGGAAGATTCAGTTCATCTATGGAAAGTATATTTTCAGGAATAGCACGCAATACGGCACTCAGTCCGCCTACCTGATAAAAAAAGTTTACCCTAAATCGTTTTGTTTCATCCAGTGCATAAGAACAGTCCAACTCCTTACTGTCAACCAATTGATTGTATTGGGGTGTGGTAAGCATCTCTTTTGCAATTGCTGTCATATCTTCATTACTGAGCCTCTCTCCTTTGAGTGCAAAGAGTTCACCATTCCTACGCATATGAACGCTGGAACCTGCTTTTAAATGCAGATCACTTCCATTGTGCTTGATAAGATAATTCAGATATTTTTTCAATTTGTTTTCCATTATTTCTTCCTTGCTTCAATTTATTATTATAGCACAAACATTACTCAAGATAAACATAAGGACACCTCATATCAAGTCTATATGTTAGACTATTCTGTAGCCACGAATTCAACATCAAGTTCATAGGCTCTGTCACCTTTGTGACGGCCAAAACCAAGCCGTTGAAGCTGTTTCAAATAGGCTATCAGTCCCGTATTGAATGACTCATTGCCTGAAGCCGTAATGACTTTAAATTCAAATGATCCGCTAGGCTGGACTTTAAACCACACTTTAGCCATTTCTCCTGCATATTCACTTTGCGCAGGCCAACCTTTTAGTTTTTCCTCAATTTTTGCAAAATAGGCATTCTCGACACCGCTGTCACTGCTTTTGCGTATCTTCAAAGAAGAACTGATACGTTCACTTGCACTTTTTGTCTTATCAGATACTTTGATCAGATTATTTTTAGGTCTTACTTTTTGCGGTTCATCCGTGACTTTTATGATATTCTTCTTTTTAGGTGTTTTTATATTTGCGAAAAGGTCTAAAGTTTGCTTTTTTTTAGGCTTTGTAAGATTTTCATCTTTTTTCCTGGTAAGTTTTTTTACTCTCTTCTCTTTAATTATCTTCTTTTTTACTTCTTTCTTAGGCTTTGGTTTGGACTTGACTTGAGGTTTTCTCTTTGGCTTTGGTTTTGGTTTGGGCTTTGGTTTTGATTTCGGTTTTTCTCTAGTTTTTTTGTCTTTTGACGGAGCAGACAGTGCCACCTGAATGCGATGTTCATCTTTTTTTACATAATGTACAGACTTCTTTTCATCACGTGTATTAAAATAGAAAAGCAGTAGACCAATAACGGTAAAATAGACAGTAAAAGCCAACAGACCCGATATGAGTTTAGAGGATTTTATCATAACGTTATAAGTGAGACCTTCTCAAAACCGGCCGCTTTCACGCTCTTAAGCAGGTACATTACATCTTTGTATTTGAGTTGTTCATCTGCACGAATGTAAACTTCAGAATTCTTATCGAACTTTGCGGACTGATTCACGAAATCATCTGCAAACGTATCAAGCGCATAGGTATCTTTGTTCAAATATATCTTTTGATTTTTATCCATACGGATAGTCAATGTTTTCGGTTTGGTAACCTTAACGGTCTTGGAGCCCTGAGGAAGATCTATCTGTTCCTGAAAAGTAATAGTCGGTGCCGTGATCATTAAAATAGCCATAAGTACCAGCATCACATCTACAAGAGGCGTAATGTTAAGGTCCGGACTGTCATCCCAACTAAACATCTATTACTCCTCTATCTGAGAGAGGATCACTTCAGATTGAGAAGCAAGAAGAGAAGAGAGTTCATACGCTTTACGCTTCAAAATAAGATGAAAGGTATAGGCAAAGATCGCTACAGCAATACCTGCAGCCGTAGCAATAAGTGCTTCAGAAATAGCAGGAGCCACCACACTCAAAGAAGCACTGGACTGTGCTCCAAGCCTAGAGAAAGTCTCGAGTATCCCGATCACTGTACCAAAAAGCCCTATGAAAGGTGAGGTCGATGCAATAATAGACAGCCATGTCAATCCTTTCGTGGAAACGCGGATGGCATCGGAAGACGCCGCTTCAAGAATGGCTTTGTTAGGGATATTCACACGACTCAGATAAGTAAAAATAAGTGAGTTGCTAGACACTGATTTTGACTGACCTGTATAGAGTGATTTTAGTGATTTTGCTTCTGAAGCGATACGTGAATTCAAGATGTAGAATCGATCGAAAAATACCCAGAATGTAGCAATAAAATAAACAGATAGCAGAAGCAGTACAAAAATAGTAATTGCACTGCTACCCATGAAATAATCAAGGAGAGACCCCAACTTAGAAAGACTTTCCGATTTGCTCTACTTTAGCTACGGCAGATGCAATAGCTGTATTAGAGGATTCTGCACTTTTGAGCAGTTCTTTGGCTGCTTCAAGTGCTTTAGCAAGGTCACTGTCACCACCGGAGAGAGCAACTGCACCATCTACGATACATGTAGTTTTTCCTTCATCTACTTTTACATAACCAGAATTAATAGCAACTGCTACTTCACTCCCGTCTGCTTTTTCGATAACGATCACACCTGTATCCAGTAACGATACCAAGGTTGCGTGTTTCGGTAAAACACCGAATTCACCTTCTGACCCCGGCAGCGTTACCTGCTTTACTTCAGCATCAAAGATCACACCGTTGGGTGTGACTATCTCTAGCTTCATAAGTTCCATATTGATCCTTTTAAGATTAATGCTTATTTAGCATTGATCTTATCGTTTTTAGCAATAGCCTCAGCCATATTTCCTACCATGTAGAATGCCGCTTCGTTCATGTCATCATATTTACCTTCGAGAAGTCCCTTGAACCCTTCGATCGTATCTTCAAGTGTAACATATACACCTGGAGAACCTGTAAATACTTCAGCAACGTGGAATGGCTGAGAAAGATATTTCTCGATCTTTCTTGCTCTTTCAACCACAAGTTTATCATCTTCAGAAAGTTCATCCATACCAAGGATCGCAATGATATCTTGAAGATCTTTATACTTTTGAAGAATTTGCTGAACACCTGTTGCAATGTTATAGTGCTCTTCTCCAACGATTTGCGGATCAAGCATTCTTGAAGTTGAATCCAATGGATCAACCGCAGGATAGATACCTTTTTCAGCGATTGATCTGTTAAGAACCGTTGTCGCATCAAGGTGAGCAAATACAGATGCCGGAGCCGGGTCAGTCAAGTCATCCGCAGGAACATATACTGCCTGTACAGAAGTAATTGAACCTTTTGTTGTCGATGTAATACGCTCTTGAAGTGCACCCATCTCTCTAGCAAGTGTTGGCTGGTAACCAACAGCTGAAGGGATACGTCCAAGAAGTGCAGACATCTCTGAACCTGATTGAGCAAATCTAAAGATATTATCGATGAACATAAGAACGTCCAGTCCCATTTCATCTCTAAAGTACTCAGCCATCGTAAGACCTGTAAGTGCAATTCTGTTTCTTGCTCCCGGAGGTTCACTCATCTGACCGTAGCAGAGTGCAACTTTGTCAAGTACGTTTGACTCTTTCATTTCGTAGTAAAGGTCGTTTCCTTCACGTGTTCTTTCACCAACACCGGCAAATACAGAGTAACCGCTGTGTTTCATAGCAACGTTGTTAATAAGTTCCATAATAATTACGGTTTTACCAACACCGGCACCACCGAATAGTCCTACTTTACCACCTTTTGAATATGGAGCAAGAAGGTCAACAACTTTGATACCAGTTTCAAAAACTTCTGTTTTTGTACTTTGTTCTTCAAATACCGGTGGATCTCTGTGGATCGACCAGTACTCTTTGGCATTTACTTCACCTGCTTCATCGATCGCATCTCCAACAACATTGAAAATACGTCCAAGAACTTCTTCACCTACAGGAACCTTGATAGAGTCACCCGTTGCTTTAACTTCCTGTCCTCTAACAACACCTTCACTCATATCCATCGCAATTGTTCTTACTCTGTTATCACCAAGTTGTGCTGCTACTTCCAAAACCAATTTATGCTCTTTGCCTTCGAACATGAATGTTGTTTCTAACGCTTCATTGATCTCCGGCAGATAGTCTGTAAAATCCACATCTAGAACGGGACCTAAGACTTGTACTATTTTACCTGTCATTTCTTCTCCTCTTATTATTTCATTGATTCCATACCACTGATGATCTCGATGAGCTCAGTCGTAATCGCTTCTTGTCTTGCTTTGTTATATTTAACATTTAACTCTTTTACCATTTCTTTAGCATTTTTGGTCGCTGCGTCCATTGCCTGCATACGAGCAGAGTGTTCTGCTGCCAATGAGTCAATAAGCGAGTAATACATTGTATACTCAATATAACGCTTTACCAATGCATCAAGAAGTGTATCATCATCATCCGGCTCAACTTCCAACTCTGAAGTTGACACAGCATTAAGCTCCAACTTGGATGTATCTATCGGTAAAAGATGATCTTCTTTTACCTCTTGGGTGATCATATTTACATAGCCGTTATGTACTAAAACGATCTTATCTGTTTCACCGTTTACATACGATTCTGCCACTTCAGAGATAAACTCAGCCGATTGACTGAAATCCGGTGCCGCAGAAAGCCCGATGATCTCATCGTTTAATTCAACATTGTTGAATTTAAAATAATCGATCCCTTTTCTACCTATTGCCCTAAGACGTACTTTGACATCTTTTGCTTTATAGTCAGAAAGTAGTTGATTTACTCTCTTGATCGTTTGTGAGTTAAATCCGCCACAAAGACCTTTATCTGCAGTAATAAAAACAATATCGACTTTTTTAGGATTTGGTACATCCTTAAAATAAATATTGTCAATACCCTCTGCCTGAGACTGTTGCATTTTTTGAGCGATCTCTTCTATAAGTTCAGTCAATTTTGCAGCATAAACTCTTGAACGCTTTGCAAGCTCTTCTGTTCTTTTCAGTTTTGCAGAAGAGACAAGCTTCATAGCGTTAGTGGTCTTTTGTGTATTCTTAACACTTCCTATCTTACGCTTTATCTCTTTTAAATTAGCCATTTTTAGCCTTTCTTATGCCGAAAAAGATGCTTTGAAATCTTCTATTGCTTTTCTAAGGTCAGCATCTGTATCATCAGTGATCTTTTTCTCACTTCTGATACTCTCTAAGATGTTTGCATATTTTGCTTCCATAAACGGCATAAGATCTGCTTCAAACTTTGTTACTGAAGATGCAGGAATGTCATCCAGGTATCCATTTGCACCGGCAAAGATGATAGCAACTTGTTTTTCGATCGGTACAGGAGCGTATGGTCCTTGTTTAAGTACCTCTACCATTCTCTGACCACGCTCAAGTTGTCCTCTGGTATGCTCATCAAGGTCAGATGCAAACTGTGCAAAGGCTTGAAGCTCTCTAAATGAAGCAAGGTCAAGTCTCAGTGTACCTGAAACCTGTTTAGTTGCTTTAATTTGAGCGGCACCACCAACTCTGGATACAGAAAGACCTACGTTGATCGCCGGTCTGATACCTGAGTTGAAGAGGTCCGTTTCAAGGAAGATCTGACCATCTGTAATGGAAATAACATTTGTTGGGATATATGCCGCAACATCGCCAGCTTGTGTCTCAATAATAGGGAATGCAGTAATAGAACCAGCACCCAGCTCATCTGAAAGCTTTGCAGCTCTTTCAAGAAGTCTGGAGTGAAGATAGAAAACATCACCCGGATATGCTTCTCTTCCCGGAGGTCTTCTAAGAATCAATGACATTTCTCTATATGCAACCGCATGCTTGGAAAGATCATCATAGAAGATCACTGCATGTCTACCATTATCTCTGAAGTACTCAGCCATTGTTACACCAGCATAAGGTGCAAGGAACTGAAGTGCCGAAGAATCAGATGCCCCGGCATTTACAACGATAGTGTAATCCATTGCTCCGTGTTCTTCAAGTTTTTTCACGGTAGCAGCTACTGTTGACTGCTTTTGACCGATAGCAACATAGATACATACAACATCTTGACCTTTCTGGTTGATGATCGTATCGATAGCCAATGTTGTTTTACCGGTTTGTCTGTCACCAATAATAAGCTCTCTTTGCCCTCTACCAACCGGTACAAGTGCATCGATCGCTTTGATTCCTGTCTGAAGTGGCTCATGAACTGATTTCCTAGCCATGATCCCGGGTGCCTTCTCTTCAACAAATCTATACTCTGCTGCTTCAACCGCACCTTTGCCGTCTATCGCTTCACCAAGCGGGTTAACAACTCTACCCATCAGTGAGTCACCAACTGGTGTTTTAAGAAGCTCTCCAAGTCTCTTAACGCTCATGCCTTCTACAATTCCGGCACTTGAACCAAGAACAACAACACCTACATTTGCCTCTTCAAGGTTCAATACCAGTCCCTTGGCGCCGTTATCAAACTCTACAACTTCACCTGCCATTACATTATTAAGACCGTATACGGTTGATATACCATCCGCGATACCTACTACTTTTCCTATTTCATTGATATCTACATCGATCTCAAAGTTCTCAATTCTCTCTTTGATGATTGAACTTATCTCATCTGCTTGCAATTTTACTGCCACTGACTCTCCTTTACTTTTAGATAACTATAATGATTTCTTAATGAAATCAATTAGTTGTTCTTTAACTCTCTGCTTAGAGAAGTTAACCTCAATTCCCAAATCATCAACCGAAACACGCAAGCCGTCAAGGTCTGTTTTCTCCTGCGTCAACTTGATCGTAGAACCCGTGTATTTCTTAAGTGTTTCCTGTAGCTTGCTTAATTCATCTTTACCCAGTGTCTCTTTACTCTTTAAAACACCTTCGTACTCGTTTGATTCTTTTTGCAAGTCCGCATTAAGCACTTTGGTAATAGCCGGAATAAGATCAAGTCTTTTATTCTCACCCAGGATTTTAATAAAGTTTACAAGTACAGTATCCGCTTTATCTCCAAGTGTAGAGAGAATCATTTCCGTTTTCTTTTGACTTGAAACAATTGGAGAAGTTAAAATCGTTTTAACCTCTTCATTACCAATAGCTTCAGTCAGTACATTAAGTACTTCTGCAATGCCTTTAACATCTTTACTTACAGATGAAAGTGCTGTAGCATATCTTTTAGCGATCAATTCTTCCATAACTATGCCACCTTCCTAGAAATAATATCAACAACTTTAGCTTCATCAAGCATGATATCGTCATTTGTTATATTGTCACTCAATATCTCATCTATTACTTCTCTTGCAGCTTTTCTCTCTTCCAAAGTCATTTTCTCTTCAAGTTGCTTCTCCATAAGAAGCAATTCATTTTCATTTGTTTCAGCGATCTTCTGTGCTAAAAGAGCTGCCTCTTTTTTTGCATCTTCGATGATCTGATCCGCTTTTTTATCACTTTCGTCTAAACGAGCTTGTGCTTCTTTCTTCTCATCTTTCGCTGCTTGAAGTTTCTCTTCTATTTCCCTAAGCTGTGCCGCGATACTGTCTCTTCTGTCTTTAAAGAAGTTCTTGATCGGATTTGCGATCAAATAGTAAAGCAATGCAGCAAAGATAGTAAAGTTGATCACTCTTGGCCAAAAGTCGCTCTCTCGGCCTGTTTGTGCAAAATATCGACTCTCTTCACCACCGGCATGTCCGCTGGCTAAAAGCATAACGGGTACCATGAGTAAAGCGAATAATGCTAATTTCTTCATCTTCATCCCTTCCTATAGTTTGCTAAACTTAGCTTTGAGGCTCTCTTTAAATAGAGGCATTTGAGAAATAAGAGAATTTTTAAGATTCTCTTTATCTGAGGCTAACTTCTCTACAAAGCTTTCATACTCTTTGTTTAGCTCACTCTGTTTTGTTTCGACCTTACTTGCAGCCAATGTTTTTTCATCATCGATCGCTTTCTGTCTGATTGCAGCAGCTTCATTTTTAGCATTGCTAATATTTTCATCTGCCTTAGCATTGAGTTCATCACTATTACCGCTAAGCCCTTTTGCTGCTTCTAAATCTTTTGCTATAGAGTGATCTCTATCGTCCATGAACTTGATCAAGGGCTTAAATAGCATATTATTTAAAAGAACAAGAAGGGCTAGAAACAAAGCCAAGACGAACAACATCAATGGTAAATGTATGTCAAGCATTAAAACTCCTCGTGTAATTTCGAATTATTTTATCATTTTGGAAATGAAATACTGGTTAAAAATCAAGCTTTTTTTAGCCTTTTTTCAAGAAGTTTAAGAAGTTGTGTATATCTTTCTCATTAGTTAGACTTATCTCTATACTTTTTGCTTTAAGCTTATACTTAAACGGAAGTGCAGCTTCTATCTCTTCTGCATAAGATTCAAGAAACATACTTCTTTTTGATACAGCAGCTGTTTTACTTTTATTCTCTTTATGGTTTTTAACCATTTTTTCTGCATCACGGACACTCAGTTTTTGTCCTATAATACTATCTATGACCACCTTTTGTTTTTGATCATCAAGACCAACCAATATCTTTGCGTGTCCTTGGGAGATTTTCCCTGAAGCAACTTGTTTCTGTGCGTAGGCAGAAAGGCTTAAAAGTCGCATGGTATTGGTGATCTGGGAACGACTTTTATGTACGATGGAAGAGAGTTCATCATGTGTGATCTTATGCACATTTATCAATTCGGCATAAGAATTTGCCAATTCAATGGCATTAAGATTTTCCCTTTGGATATTTTCAATAAGTGCAAGTTCGCGAAGTCTTGCTTCATCTATATCCACATTGGCAACAATAGCCTTGATCTTTGTGAGTTTTGCAATTTTATGTGCCCTGAGACGACGCTCACCGGCCACCAGAAGATAACCATCTTCCTTTTCTATCACCACAATGGGCTGGAGCAAACCATGCTCTTTTACTGATGCGCTTAACTCTTGAAGTGCTTTTTCATCAAAATGTTTACGAGGCTGAAATGGATTGGGAGTAATGCTGTCAACACGAAGATCTTCAACATGTGCCCCCTGTGCTTCAAGTTCAAAACTGTCAATACTGTTTAGATCTTTTTCGTATGCATCTTCTACTTCGGAGAGAATGTCTCCAAGTCCTCTACCTAACGCCATGCTACCCTCTCGCTATAACAGTTGCCAGGTTCCTATAGGCGATAGAGCCTTTGGAACCTGTTGCATAATGTATCACGGATTTACCAAAACTCGGACTCTCAGCTATTTTAACGTTTCGCGGTACGACAATACACTCTTTTCCTTTTTTAATATGGAAAAGTTTATCTTTAAAATGGTGGGAGAGATCAGCCAATACCTGCTTGGAAAGATTATTCTGCCCGGAATACATCGTAGGCAGGAATCCTTTGATCTTTAACTTAGGGTTGATCGTTTTCTTTAAAAGACTTACCGTATTGAGCAGTTGCGCCAATCCTTCCAGTGCAAAAAATTCGCATTGAATAGGAATGATAACAGAGTCTGATGCACTCAATGCGTTGATAGTAATAGGACCCAAAGCCGGTGGGGAATCTATGATAATAAAATCATATTTTTTGGAGATCTCTTTGATCTTCTCTTTAAGTACCAGTTCCCTGTTTTTTTTCTTAGGATTATAGAATTCTTTCTCTATACCGACCAGGCCGATGCTAGAAGGAACAAGATCAAGTTTTTTAATATTTGTTTTCAGTACAACTTCTGAAAGTTTCTTACTTCCTATCAGCACATGATAGATGTTAAACTCATAGTCACTTCTGCTGAAGCCTAAACTGGTAGTTGCATTGGACTGGGGATCAATATCCAGAAGAAGAACTTTTTTGCCTCTTTCTGCCAGAGAAGCTGCCAAGTTTACTGCTGTTGTTGTTTTTCCTACACCACCCTTTTGGTTGGCTATACTTATAACTTCACTCATCGTAAACTATACACCCTCTCTTCCTCTATGATCAAAGAACCATCTGGCTGCAAACATGCGTCTGCAAGGCTCTTTTGATAGTTTTCAATATGAACTGAAAACTTTCTGCTTAATTCAAATTCTACCTCATACTCACTAAAAATCTGCTTCCATTTTGGAAATTTCTGAAGTGCCAAAAGGTAATTTTCAAGCAATGATTCGGGTGAAATATCGGACTGTAAGGCTCTGTAGCCGTTTTGAGAATTTTTCAGGTTAATTCCGATTCCACACACTAAAATATTATTTATCTTTTTTGTGATCGTTCCGCCCACCTTATCACCATTTTTATAAAAGTCATTCGGCCATTTTAACCAAATGTTTTCACCTAAAGATACTAATGTTTTTTTCATGATAAAAGAAAAATAGATAGAAGCCGATGAGAGAGGCAGATCTTCAGGAAGTTCATCCAATCTGATCGCCAAAGAAGCAAAAAAATTCCCTTCACCCCCTGACCACTCATTATCGCGGCTTCCTACACCATTGTGCTGCTCAGAGGTGATCACAGCAACAGGGGCTTGAAGCTTGCCTCTATGTAGTTGTTCGATCAAATATTTTTGTGTAGAAGCAAGGGTCTTAAATGATACGATCTCCAACTTTCATCCCCCTTCCTACACAGTATGCTTTGGCAGTCATTGCTTTTTTGGAAGCCGGTTGCAATATTTCTATTTTAAGTGCACCTCTACTGCACCCTACAATCACACTTTCGGCTTCAAATGCAAGTATCTCACCTGCCTTGTTTTGGCTTTGGGTATCCACTAGCGACAAACGATCAAACTTTGTACCGTTGGATGCAAAGATACCGGGCCATCCTTCAAAGGCTCTGTATTTATTGTAGATCAATGCAGCAGTATCATTAAAATCGATCTCTCCGTCACTCTTTTTGATCTTTTTACAAAGTGTTGCCTGGCTCTCATTCTGTTTTTGTGGGGTAATGGTTTCAAAGTTTCGTATGGTACTAAGTGTAAGTTTGCACGCATCCATGGTTAGTTGCTGCATGAGTGCATGCAGTCTCATCTCTTTAGGGATGATGAACTCTACCTTTTCAAGGATATCCCCCGTATCAAGCCCCTCTTCCATCAACATCGAAGTAACTCCTGTTTTCTCATCTCCGTTCAGTAATGACTGCTGTACCGGTGAAGCCCCTCTGTACTGTGGCAGAAGAGATGCATGCAGGTTAATACACGGAGCAATATCCAAGATGGACTTAGGCAAAAGCTGCCCAAATGCCGCAACAACAATAAAGTCAGGATTCGCAGCTTTTATGGCTTCTTCAATCCCTTCATCACTCAAACGGTTTGGTTGTAACACTTTAATATGATGTTCTTCTGCCAACACTTTTACAGGCGGAGGCGTCAAGACTTTTTTTCGTCCTACGGGCCTGTCCGGCTGTGTAAGCACCAAAGAGACATCCATGTCTTCCGCATCGATCAGCGTTTTCAATATTTCTCTGGCATAATGGGGGGTTCCCATGTAAACTATTTTATTTCTATGATTCATGCTACCTCGAAATACCCAATTTCAACTTCATCATTTCCTGTTCCTCCTAATCACCCCATTTACAGCAGGTTGCGATATATTCAGCACTTTAGCAATCCTATGCTGAGAATAGCCTTTTTCTTACACTTTGAGTATGGTTTTTGTTTCTCTCTTTGAGTTCTTTTTTATTTTCAAACAATTTTTGTAGTTTTTTATGTTTGGGTTTATGTGCGAAAGTTAAATTGAATGTTAGATAGGATAGCATTATACTCATGTCACATTCAATGAAAAAAATATCCAGATTTTTACTGATCGTATCATTTATATTTACGCACGTTCTCTATGCCAAAGTTGTGTTTTCGGATCATGAAAACAAATATGACGATTTTACACTGACCTATTTTATCGATAAATCAGAAGATAAGAATATCAGTGAAGTTGCCACAATGCCGTTTAGCAAGAAGCTTGATAACGCATTTACACTCGGATATACGAAAGTACCTGTCTGGTTTCGGATCGATATCGAAAACAAAAGCAGTAAAAAAGAAGAATTCTATCTTTTTTTCGAACGATTCAATATGGGAAATTTTACGGTCTATGAACAGAAAGCATCCGCCTGGAAAGCGACAGAATTTGGTTGGAAAAGTTACATAGAACAGCAAAGAAGCAGATTTCAAAGCAGTCCTGTTTATGCACTCCGCCTGAAACCGGGTGAATCCAAAGTGTTGTTTGTCAGGATACGCACCAACATTGGTTTGGTAGGGAAATTCATTGTCTATGCCGATCAGGAAAAAATATATTCAGATCAAAGAAAGGCCTTCGGCTTCTATCTTTTTGTATTGGGCGGACTGATGATGGCGATATTGATCAACGGCTATCTCTTTATCTCCTTGAAAGAGCGGATTTTCGGCTACTATAGCGCCTATCTCATAGGACTGGTTTTGTTCATTATCGTCTACGATACGCTGGCTCTGGACTTTGGCTGGGTAAAATATTATGAATTTTTGCAGATATCCGGTCCGTTGTCCATATTCTTTTTAACTCTTTTTACCAAAGAGTTCCTTCGTGTCAGAAAGTATGCTCCATACCTGGTGCGCCCGCTTAACATTCAGGCCTACATCTTCGCATTCTTGGTCGTAATGATGAGTATCGCTATTGATTCCTGGTTTGAGATCATGGGGACAGCTGCACCTTTGGCATTTGCCATACTGCTATTTACGGCATATAAAGTAGGCTATGCAGGTTTAAAGGTGGCAAAGTACTATTTTTTGCTAATGTTTGTCAATGTGCTTGCACTTGCATTGATGGCGCTGGTGTACGATGGGACCCTGCCTTATAGCGATATCGCTCTGTATAGTTTTATGCCTGTTTCCTTTTTTGAGGCTGCAGGATTTACCATGCTGCTGGCTGGCAGGATCAAAGAAAAATCTAATGAAGTGATCAAGGTGCAAAATGAACTGATTGCTGAAAAAAAAGAGAATGAAAATAGGCTGGAAGAGAGGGTCAAAGATCGTACTTCAGAATTGATAAAACTCAAAGACGAGATGGAATACAAGTTACAAAGGGATGCCTTGACCAGCCTATACAACAGGCGTCATCTTGCCACTATTGTCAATGAATTGACTCAAACCCAGTTTTCAGTAGTGTTGATAGATGTGGACCATTTCAAAAACATCAATGATAATTATGGTCATAGCATAGGTGACAAGGTACTTGTAAAATTAGCGGAAATACTGACAGATTCGATTCGGACGGTTGATGTCGCCGTTAGATACGGTGGTGAGGAGTTTATGGTGATTTTACCCAACCTGCCGATAAGCGAAGCTGCAAAGATTGCGGAGAGGATACGGATCAACGTTGAAAAATCCACACTTAAATATGAAGATATTGAGATTAAAATCACTATCAGTATCGGTGTATCTGCAAAGCTGAAGAATACAGAAAACATAGAAGATGTTTTCAAAAAAGCAGATGACAAACTATATGAGGCGAAGAGAGCGGGGAGAAACAGGGTTTGCCTTTGACTCCTTATTTGTGGTTACAGAAACCTCTAAGCTTTAAAAAGTGTCCCACCCTTATGCTTTTTATCCACAAGGAAAGACTTCACATCACTCAAATCAAAGCCGGATGCAAGAAACATTTCCCGGCCATGCTGCATCAAAAAGTCGGCTGCCTGTAATTTGGTAACGATCCCGCCTGTAGCAAATTCATTGTTTGGGGTATGTTCCGCGTTAAGTTCTTCTTCTGAAATTTCAGACACTACAGCCCTACGTTTTGCATCATCATATCTGTTTGGATCTTTGTCATAATAAGCATCAATATCTGAAAGAATGATCAAAAGTTGCGCATCAAAATAGTGTGCAACGTGTGCAGAGAGTCTGTCATTGTCTCCAAAGACCAACTCTTCAATACTCACTGTGTCATTTTCATTAATGATTGGGATGACACCGTTCTTCAATAGTGTATCTATAGCTACTTTTGCATGTTGGATATGTTTGGCAGAGTCAAAGACATCTGCACTCAAAAGTACCTGAGAACAGAGCAGACCGAACTTAGCAAACTTCTCCTGATACATTTTAAGCAGAAGCGGTTGACCTATGGCGGCCAAGGCTTGTTTGTTGGCCACAGAACCTCTATCTAAAGGAAGCAGTGTAAACCCTGCAGCAACTGCGCCGGAACTTACCAGAATCACATCATATTTATGTGCTTTAAGTTCAGCAATGAGCTGCACCAGTGCCAACATGCGCGCTTTTGCAATGGCACCATCTTCTGTAAGCACATGGGAGCCTACTTTGATCACTATACGTTTCATATATCCTACTTTTTTTATTCTGCCCTATTCTCTTCTTCTACATGCTTCACAAAATCACCTAAAGCATAACGTAATGCCTCTGTATTTAAATGTGCTACAGAAGAGATAGGCAGTACGAACAGCGGTTTATCCTGTGGCAGTGCCACACCAAAATCTGTTTTAAATCCGTAACTTACATAATTTTCATCTGCTTTATACTTGTGCAATGTATCATTTGCTTCCAAACTGATATCAGCCAAGAAAGTATTTGTAAGTACATTGACTTCATCTTGTGAGAGTGAATCTATCTTCGTAATGGCAACTGCATATTTTCTTGTTGCCAAAATTTCAGAGTAACGTTGCAACTCCACCAAGAGTGTCTTATACTGATATTTCATCTCTCTGTAGTTTGCTGCATCTATAAGAAGCAAAAGTGTCTTTGTTCTCTCAATATGTTTCAGGAACTCCAACCCCAAACCTCTTCCGTCACTTGCACCTTCAATGATACCTGGGATATCTGCCATCATAAATGAATCATACTCCCCTATGTGCACTACACCCAGTTTTGGTGTAAGCGTGGTAAACTCATAATTTGCTACTTGCGGTCTTGCATTTGAAAGCGTAGAGATCAGTGTGGATTTTCCCACATTCGGATAGCCTACAAGTCCTACATCGGCAATAAGTTTCATTTCAAGTCTTACTTGTTTTGTGATCCCGGGAAGTCCAGGCTGTGCGTAGGTTGGTCTTTGGTTGCTTGAACTTTTAAAGTGCATGTTCCCAAGTCCTCCTTTTCCTCCTTCAAGAAAAAGCACTGATTCACCTTCTTTAACAAGGTCGAGCAATTCTTCCCCTGTTTCCATATCTATCACCTGTGTACCTGGCGGCACGGTAATAATAGTATCTTGTCCTTTACGACCGTAACACTTACGCCCTTCACCGGGACGACCGTTCTCTGCCTTGATCGATCTTCGGCCACGAAGTGCGGAAAGGGTATCGGTGTTATTGTCCACTTTAAAAAAGACAGAACCGCCACGACCGCCGTCTCCTCCGTCTGGACCGCCTTTAGTAACAAATTTCTCTGTCCAAAAAGAGATGGCACCCGCCCCTCCTTTACCTGAGCTTATTGTAAGCTCTACGCTATCTACGAACATATTTATAACCTTTAAATCTTATAAAAAACCATCTTCTAACACTATGATGGTAAATGAATTACGGAATTATATCTAAATTAGGGCAATTTTGATATAATTCCTCTAACTACACTAGGGGAACTTGGATGTCTTATATAAAAACAATTAAAACCATTTTGTTGATCGGTACTGTTCCATTCTTTACAGCCTGTGCCCCCAATCAAGTACCTGAAAATGAAGGTGGCTATTATTACAGTGGTGTCTATTTTGGCACAGGTTTCTCGTTAAACTATAAAAAAGGTATACAGGACGGTTGCACAACTGCCAAAGGAACATATAAAAAATCTCATTGGTTATTCAAAAACAATAATGATTATAACAACGGTTGGTTCCTGGGACGCAACAGATGTAAACATCTACTTGTTATTGAGGATGAATAAAATTAAGTAACTGAATTTTATTATTGAGAGAAACGGATCCAAAAGTGTTTTTTGGATCCGATATAGGGTTATGCAGGTATTACTGAAACTTTCTTCTGACTGGCAGTTCTGTTTTCAAATTTAACGACACCTTCAACAAGTGCGAACAGTGTATGATCTTTACCCATACCTACACCGTTACCCGGGTGAACCTTAGTTCCTCTTTGTCTGATGATAATATTACCTGGAATAACTTTTTCACCACCAAATTTTTTAACACCTAAACGACGTCCAGCTGAATCACGGTTATTCTGAGTGGATCCTTGACCTTTCTTGTGTGCCATATCTTGCTCCTTCTATTTTATACTTATGCGACTTTTGTAATTCTAACTCTTGTGAAGTCTCTTCTGAAACCTCTTTTAAGTTTTGAATCTTTTCTTCTTCTTTTCTTGTAGATGATCACTTTTTTATCTCTACCTTCATTGATCACTTCACCTTTAACAACTGCACCCTCTACGAAAGGAGTACCTACTGTTAATTCACCGTTATCCAATGCAAGAACTTCTTTGAATTCTACTGCACTTTTAGGCTCGAGATTCATATTGTCAAAACAGATGATATCACCCTCTTGAACTTTGAATTGTTGCCCACTTGCTTTAATGATTGCGTACATTGCAAACCCTTTATATCTATGTTTTTTAAAAAGTTCGTGATTATACCCAAAACTATTTTAATTTATTTTTAAACTCTAAAACTATTGAAAGATTTACTCTAAAAATTATAATCAGCCCCGGCAAGCGCAATACAATCTATCTCTACCAATGCATTTTTAGGCAATGTTCTCACAGCAACCGTACTACGTGCCGGTTTATGCGTACCAAAATAATGTGAGTACACATGGTTAACCGTTTCAAAATCATTCATATCTGCCAAATAAATAGTTGTTTTGATCACATCATTAAAGTGTGCTCCCGCTGCTTCAAGCACATAAAAAAGATTTTTCATGACCTGGTGTGTCTGATGTTCTACACTTCTGGTCTCCATAGAACCGTCCGGCATCAAAGCAATCTGTCCTGAAGTATATACAAGTCCATTTGCCTCTATGGCTTGCGAATATGGTCCTATAGCTTTGGGCGCATCTTTTGTTTCGATAAATTTCATATAACACTTTCTCCTTTAGTTTCTTTCATAAAATATATAGGATGTTGAGTAGTCAGAGAATTCAAAATAGACTTTCTTTTCTCCTGGGTCTTTTTTACCGTTAAAGTTAACATCATCGATCCCATACCCATAACGGTAAGGCCTTAGCTTAGAATCATTCGTACCATATGCCGTAGAGATCTTGTCTATCTTGATAAATTTATGGATCAGTTTATCTCCTGCATAGACATCAAGCACACCATTGGTCCCTGTCCAGTTCTGTAGTGAACGACTAAGAGAGTTCTGCGTTTCCTGTGTACATCCTGTAAATAGCAAAACAAACGTTGAAAAAAGTAATAGGTTTAATTTCATGTTATATCCTTCCTCTATTTTGTAATTGTATCATATTAGGCTTTTGGCATACCAAATTTTTGGGTGATCAGTTCACCATTATCATTAAAATAAAGATAATAAAGCTTATCTTTACGCACTGAAAGTCCTGCAAGATAACGTAGTGCCAAATTTGCCTGCAGTGAACCTATATGCATCACGATCGGCGCGGCGATACCTCCGGGTTTATGATCGGAGATATTAAAGACCTGGAAATTCGCCTTCTCAAAAAAACAGACCTGTCCGTTGAACTCCTCCACACTTGCATATATCCAGGGAGCATTCATCTCTTTTGCATGTTTGTCTATCTCTTCTCTTACCGGCAAATTATCTGTTGCATCCAAAATAAGATCATAATCATTTCCCATTTCTTTAAAATCTTCAAAACTCATATCAAAAGCGATCGCCTTGAGAAAAGGATTTTTACTTTTCATAAGAGAAACCACGGCCTTGGCTTTATTCTTTCCCTCATCTTCCAAAGTAAACGCGATCTGCCGATGGATATTATGGTTGGAAACGGTATCAAAATCCACCATGTGGATCTCACCTATACCTGAAGTACCCAATGCCATTGCCAATGTACAGCCTAATCCACCTGCACCTATAATGGCTATTTTTTTACCTTGCAGACTCTGCTGTACCTTCGATCCCCAAAGTTGAACCTGTCTGTTAAAGTATGCTTCAGGCGTCATGATTCAACTCCTCCCGTATCTTTAATTCTTTTTCAAAGCCCCAAGCCTTACGATGCTCAATCACTTCTTTTTTGTCTATGACCTCTACGAGCATGGACTCCTTATCTTCGAGCATCATTTCCACTTCACCTTCGGGAGAGACCAGCATCGTATCACCATAAAATTTCCATTTTACGTCATCATCACTATACTCACCCAAGCGGTTTGCACGTAAAATGAAGCAGCCATGCAAAAAGGCTTTTGTTTTCACTATCTCACGCCACCTGTTGTGTGAACCGAATGTCGATGCTGTTGGAAGCAGTACCAGGTCTATCTTCTTCTTGGTAACACGCTGCCAAAAAGGATCAAAATGCAATTCAAACCCTGCCATGACTATGATCTTGAATCCTTTAAGATTAAAGGTCATAGGATCCTTAAGCGGCTTGACCTCATTGGCAAAAAACTTCTTCTCATCCCAGTGCGCATAGGGCAAAAGTATCTGCTGCTCATAATATCGTGTATTTTTAGGGCTGATCTTTACTATCGTTTTATGATAACCGTCTTTTTTGGTAATGATGATAGGGGAAACAAACACAATATTGTATTTAACGGAAAGTGTTTTAAGAAGCTCAAGATGTTTTTTGGTTTGGCCCTTGACCATACTTGGTGCCATGGTAGCAAACTCTTTAAAAAAGTGGTTCAATACATATTCACCGAGCAGCATGACATCTGCCCCTCTCTCATGTGCTTTTTTAAGGTAGAATTCCAGTCGTGTTGCATTCATACCCAGTGTTGGAAGTTGCAGTGCGGCTACGACCAGTTTTTTAGACATCTCTTCATCCTTTCTTCTCACTAAAGCTTCGAATCGCCCCAGATAATTTCATTATTCTTCTTCTCTAACCTGATTTGCCTGTTCTATTACTGTGATCTTCGTTTTCGCTTCTTCTATAAGCTTTTGGGCCTCTTTGATATTTTTAAGTCCCTCTTCATAAAGTTTCACAGACTCTTCAAGCGTGATCTCCGGATTCATCAGTTTTTCAAGCAATTCTTTTGAATATGCTAACTTTTGTTCAAATGTCTCATTTTTCATTGTGATACCTCTTTTTTAAAGCTGAGCAAAGTCTGCCTTTAATTTCTCTTACCAAAGTTTCACCTAACAGCTCAGGCAATTTCATTGCAGTACCTCTTTTATATTCTCTTCAAACTTATGCAACTCAACCAAAAAGGCATCATGCCCATAATCACTCTGCACTTCCAAATAGGTATAGGGTTGCCCGTTACGATTCATCATTTTGGCAATATGTTCCATTTCTGAAGGAAAGAACAGATAATCCGAAGAAAAACTTATCAAATGGACATTTGCTTTTATACGTGAAATGGCATCATGCAGGGAGTCATATCCTCTGCTTAGATTAAATGTATTGATCGCTTTTACGATATAGAGGTATGAGAGTGGATCAAAAATACGTGAAAAATTATTGGTATTGTACTCCATATAACGCTCAACCTCGTAGCGTCCAAAGAGTTCAAAAAGCCCATCATTACTTACATAGTTTCGTCCAAATTTATCATCCATGGACCCGGGGGCCAAATAGGAGATATGCCCCGCAATGCGTCCAACAGCCAAACCATCCAGGCCCTCTTCTTTAAAGGCATCTTTTGCATAGTTACCATGTTCAAAACGAGGGTCTCGCCGTATAGCTTCTACTGCTACTTTATTGAAAGCTATTGTCCATGGCCTTGTAGCATAGGTTGCTGCAAGAGAGATAATGTCATCTGCAAGATTCGGATAATCCACGGCAAACTGAAGTGCCTGCATTCCACCCATTGAACCACCGACGATCGCTCGAAGGTGATAAATACCCAAAGAGGAAAGCAACTGCATTTGTGCCCTGATCATATCTTTAACGGTTATAACAGGAAATCTAAGTCTGTAAAGCTCTTCACTGGGATAATTCTCACTCATGGGTCCGGTGCTGCCAAAGCATGAACCCACCACGTTTGTACAGATGACAAAATACTTACTTGTATCTATGGCCTTGCCCTCACCGATAAGTCCATCCCACCAACCGGCTTTTTGCTCACCTTCATACACACCTGCAGCATGATGAGAGCCACTCAATGCGTGACAGATCAAGACAGCGTTGCTTTTATCCTCATTGAGTTCACCATAGGTCTCATACGCTATTTCATACGGCTCCAGGATACGCCCACTTTCAAGATAAAGGGGGGAACTGAAATGTGCTGTTTTGGTTTTGATTTTCATTAGGAACTTTTATGCTTAAATTTAATTGCAATATTTTATCATATTTAAACTTGTAGGGTGCGGTTGCCACTGCACCTTTTAGCAGCCCTTGCGGCGAAAGTTTTATTTTATACAAATTTTATTATGTGGTGCTGTGGCAACAGCACCCTACCTTTACCCCAAAGCCTTCTTCAGATCATCAATCAGATCCTGTGTATCTTCAAGTCCCACACTTAGCCTGACAAGCCCACCCGGAACTCCTGCATCTTCAAGCTCCTGTGCTGAGAGTTGTTGATGCGTAGTGCTTGCAGGATGGGTGATGATGGACTTAGAGTCACCTATGTTTACCACCAATGAAAAAATCTCCGTACTGTCAGCTATCTTTTGTGCGGTCTCTTTGTCCGCTACTTCAAAAGAGAGAAGCCCTGAGTGCCCGCCTTTGAAATATTTTTGTCCCAATGTGTAGTTCGCATCAGACTTTAACCCCGGATAATTCACCTTCCCTACCTTTGGATGCGCCTCCAAAAATTCTGCTATAGCAAGTGCTGAAGCAGAGTGCTGTCTCATACGAAGCGGTAATGTTTCAAGTCCTTGAATGTATAACCAGGAGTTAAACGGACTTGGTGCTGCACCCAAGTCACGTAAAAGAGCCAGACGCGTTCTTAATGTAAAGAGTGGAAGCGGTACATCAGTGTAGACCAGCCCATGGTAACTCTCATCAGGTTCATTAAAGTGTGCATAACGCGCATTCCCCTTGATCTTCTCCACCAGATTTTCACGTTCAACGATCACACCTCCAATTGCAAGTCCTTGTCCTGTGGTATATTTACTTGCAGAGTGTACAGTCAGATCACACCCATACTCCAACGGTTTACATAAAATAGGTGTGGCTACCGTATTGTCTACACAAGTTAAAATACCATATTTATCGGCAATAGCTACAATCGTATCAAAATCTGCCACATCTATGCTCGGGTTTGTAATACTTTCAAAAAGGATGATCTTTGTTTTGCCATCTACAAGCGCTTCTATTTCAGAAGGGTTACGTACATCAAAGTAGCGTGTCTCAATACCAAAACGCTTAATGGTATGCCCAGTCAATGTCGTAGTTCCGCCATAGACTTGCTTTGCCACGATAATATTATCTCCAGCCTCGGCCACATTGGCGATAGCATAAAAAATTGCCGCCATCCCCGAAGCAGTCCCTATGGCAGCCGCCCCTCCTTCAAGTGCGGCAAAACGTTTTTCAAAGACATCAGTGGTTGGGTTCATCAGTCTCGTATAGATGTTCCCAAGCTCTTTGAGTGCAAACAAGTTCGCCGCATGTTCCGTGTTCCTAAACTCATACGCTGTAGTCTGATAAATAGGCACAGCCATGGTCCCCATCGCATCTTTGTCATATCCCGCATGGATAGCTAGTGTTTGTTCATGCATTATTATTCCTTATTAGCTTATATTTGTAAATTATAGCTTGTGAGTGCTTGCATCCTCGTTACGTTTCTCTGAGGCGTAATGCATCGTATAATTAAAATGTATATTTAGTTGTATTCCATTGCAAGATGGCAAGAAAGACTAAAAGTGAGTTATCACCTAGAGGTGGATAATGGTTTATTTGCAGGGTGAAGTGAAGTAGGCATTACACCTTGGAAAGGTGTAATGAAAAAAGAGGTTAACTTTTATTCTTGTATGATTTTAATCGTTGGCTTCATCATCCATTTCCCACTCTGCCCTGCTTGGTGTATGGATTTTTTTGCATCAAAATCAAGTGTGAGTGTAGTAGTTGCATTTTCTTCTATGTCGAAGCCTTTAATGAGTTTGATACCTGTTTGCATAGCACTTGGTACGGTGAGTGCATGTGGTGTATCATCGCCTTCTTTGAGAATATAATTGCCATAAGGGTGTGCTTCATCACGTGTGTTGTTACTGTCATCAGCTTGAGTATCTAAAATGAGGCGCATTTGCGTGTAATGTCCTACAGTAAGGTTCTCTTCTCCCAAAACTGCTTCAACACCATTTTGTAATTCTAAAAGATCAAATGTTTTGTGTGGTGCGGCTACTACTTTCCATCCCTCTTCATCTAATGTGTCATTTTGATCTTCGTTAACATCATTTTCAACGATATCTGTTACAGTCTCATCAGATGTTGCATTGTTTTCACTTATAGTAGATGTATTGTTCTCTTCAATGATATTGTCACCTGCGTCAGTTTCATTGTCTTCTTCTTGTATATCACCACTTAGGTGTACCTGTACTTCTTTAATTGTTACATAGACTGCCTCATAATCACCAGGAGCATCCTTGAGCTTTAGTGCGAGTGTACCTGTTTTGCCAGTATTGCTTATTGCAGTGGTATCACTGCCGCCACAACCTACAATAAGTGTTGTCAATAATGCAAAAAAAAGTGCGATTAAGTATTTCATAGAATATCCTTGTTTCAGTATAATATTTATTGTTTAGCATTGTAAGGTAATAGCATTAACACACTATTACTTCTATTAACTCATATTGCAGCTCATTTATCTGTTTAAATTTTGGGAGTCAATATACTTTTTTCTCGTTACGCCTCAGAAAGGTGTAATGAGAGAAAGTTTAAATTGTATGATATATTGAAGTATGCATTACCACGTATAACGTGGTAACGAGAGAGCACAAGTGACTTCTATAGAAAAAAATTAGCCGTGATAATTCGGACTTTCCTTGGTAATAGTCACATCATGCACATGCGACTCTTTCAGACCCGCAGAGGTGATTTCCACAAACTCAGCTTTTTCCCAGAACATTTTAATGCTTTCTGAGCCACAGTAACCCATAGAGGAGCGGAGTCCACCTATCATTTGGTGTACTACATCTGCTATTTTCCCACGGTAAGGTACACGACCTTCTATCCCCTCTGGGACAAGTTTATCTGCTGCTGTTCCTTCTTGGAAGTAACGGTCTGTACTCCCTTTGGTCATCGCGCCGATGCTTCCCATACCTCTGTACTCTTTGAATTGACGACCGTTATAGATGATCATCTCTCCCGGTGCTTCATAAGTTCCTGCAAGGGCACTTCCAAGCATGACACAGCTTCCACCCACCGCAAGTGCTTTCGCTACATCACCGGAATATTTGATCCCACCGTCAGCGATGACCGGTACACCTGCTTTACTGGCAACCTGCGCCACTTCATCAATAGCGGAGATCTGAGGTACACCCACACCTGCAACAATACGCGTCGTACAGATGGAACCAGGCCCGATACCTACTTTGACACCATCAGCACCCGCATCAATCAGATCCTGTGCTCCTGAGCCGGTCGCTATGTTCCCTGCGATCACATCTACATCAAGCTCTTTTTTAATGAGTTTTACCGTATCGATGATTCCCTGAGAATGGCCATGTGCAGAATCAAGTACGATAACATCTACCCCCGCTTCAACCAATGCTTTAGCTCTATCTAGCTGCCCTACACCAATAGCTGCAGCCACTCTGAGACGACCATGTTCATCTTTGTTCGCATTTGGATGTTTCTCTTTTTTCTCTATATCTTTAATGGTAATAAGCCCTATAAGCTTATCTGCATCATCAACAATAGGAAGTTTTTCTATTTTATGTTGCTGAAGTACTTGTGCTGCTTCTTCAAGTGTTGTGCCTTTTTTTGCAGTAATCAGTGGTGCAGGCGTCATAGTATCGGATACTTTAAGACTCATATCTGTAATAAAACGCATATCACGGTTCGTAATAATACCAATGAGTTTTTGTGATGCATCGACTACAGGTACACCGGAAATATGATACTCTCCCATCAAGGCATCTGCTTCACCTACAGTTGCATCCGGACCAATAAAAATAGGGTCTATGATAATACCGCTCTCAGATTTTTTTACTTTCTTCACTTGAAGCGCCTGTGTCTCTATATCCATATTTTTATGGATCACACCGATCCCTCCTAGCCTGGCCATGGCAATAGCGGCTTTGAACTCTGTTACTGTATCCATCGCAGCAGAGACAATGGGAATATTAAGAGAGACTCTTTTGGTCAATTGTGTTTTTACACTTACTTCTTTTGGTAATACATTTGAATGCTGTGGTACCAGCAATACGTCTTCAAATGTCAATGCTCTTTTTTTAATTCTCATAATAATCCTTTACTTTGTATAATTCACTGCTTTTTCCATACTCGCAGCACCGTTAAAAAGTGTCTTTTCATCAAAAGCTTTAGCAATAAGTTGCAATCCTACAGGCATACCTTCATCATTCTTTGCTACCGGCAAGCTTATGCCTGGAAGTCCTGCAAGGTTCACACCAAGTGTATACATATCACTCTTATACATCTCAAGCGGATCCTCGTTGGCACCCATCTTAGGGGCAACCGACGGTGCTACAGGAGAAAGAATAAGGTCAGCGTCTTCAAAGATCGCATTGAACTCATCACGTATAAGGTGTCTTACTTTTTGTGCTTTCACATAATAGGCATCATAATACCCTGAAGAAAGTACGAAGTTACCAAGCAGGATACGTCTTTTTACTTCTGTACCGAAACCTTCTGACCTTGTATTGAAAAAAAGTTCTTCCGTTGTCTTGGATTCAGCCCTCGAACCGTAACGTACCCCGTCATAACGTGCCAGGTTCGTAGCTGCTTCTGCCGTAGCCAAAATGTAGTATGTTGCAATGTCATACTTCGTATTTGCCATCTCTTTATGAACAATGGTATGTCCTGCAGTTTCAAGCTTGGAAACTGTATCGGCAAATGCCTTTTGAATATCATCGTCTGCCTGGGCCACATGATTATCTATCACCGCGACAGTCAATTTCACATCCGGGTTAAGGTTGTTTGCTATATCCTCTATCTCAAAGTCTGCAGAGGTTGAATCTTTGTCATCATGTCCTTTAATAGCATCATACAAAATAGCCGCATCTTCTACATTTTGAGTAATAGGGCCTATCTGGTCAAGACTCGAAGCATAGGCAGCCAAACCAAAACGGCTGACCCTTCCGTAAGTAGGTTTCATTCCCACACATCCACAGTAGGCTGCAGGCTGGCGTATAGACCCGCCGGTATCAGAACCTAGTGCCGCAATGGCAATACCCCCTGCTACCGCTGCAGCACTTCCGCCCGAAGATCCGCCGGGGACTCTATTGTCACCATGCGGATTTTTGGTCGGACCGTAAAAAGAACTCTCAGTTGTTGACCCCATGGCAAACTCATCCATATTCGCACGTCCAAAAGCCATCATCCCTTTTGATTTCAGGTTTTTGATCGCTGTTGCTTCATACGGAGCAATGTAGCCTTGAAGGATCTTGGAGCCAGATGTTACTGACCAGCCTTTGACCTGAATGTTGTCTTTTATGAGGATAGGCACACCCGCACCTGAACGCTCAAACCCGACATAGGCATTAAGCCCAGAGGCTTTTGCTTTCTCTTCAAGCTCGGCACAAAGGGCTATCATCTCTTCATTGGATTTCGTTAGTGCTTCTTTTAAAGTAATCAATTATTATCCTTGTCTATCTTGTTTCTTTTTATAATACGCCACTACTGCCAGCCCGATACCAACCAATCCAAATATAAAAATGATCGAACCTATGATCACTTCGGGTTGTACAGGCTGGGTCATGTCAAACATATCATGCACCTACCACTTTAGCACAGCGCTCACATACACACGCTTCGGAGCTACTTGTAAATCTCCAACATCTTGGACATTTTGCTGCAGTTGCTTTATGCACTGTAAACGTTAACCCCTCTACTTCAAAAGAAGCTACCTGTTCACCTTCACTCTTTTCTTTCATAGCTGAAACCACAAACCAATCTTCAAGATCTTTACTATTATTGATAGGTAGGATACTCAACTCTCCTGCTATTTCCAACTCCAGTGTAGCTTTGATGATTTTCTCTTTTTTGAGTGAATCTATTGCCTCAGAGAACTTTTCACGTGCATCTATAAGTATGGCGTCATCAAAACTTGCCTCGACTTCCGGCACTTCTGCATACACCAGGTCAAAGACATTCTCCATGCCCTCTTTAAAGAGTGCCGGAGCATATTCAAGTATTTCATCTGCAGTATAGGTAAGTACAGGTGCCACCAGCCCAAGCATCGCTTTACTTATGTGTGCCATGGCTGACTGTGTGGCACGTCTTGTCTGTGAATCTTTAGCTTCACAGTAGAGTCTGTCTTTGGTGATATCCATATAGATACCGGAAAGTTCATTAGTGATAAAGTGATTGAGCGTTGCAAACCCTCTAAGGAAATCATAGGCATCAAAACTCGCTTTCACTGAGGCAAAGACTTCGCGTGCTTTGGCAAGTATCCATCTGTCCAACTCGCCATATTCATCTACATTCACATATGCTTCCAAGTCATTTACGTTTGCAAGTAAAAATCTGAAAGTATTACGTATCTTTCTATACTGCTCTGCTGTCTGTTTCAAAATACCGTCAGAGATCTTCAAGTCTGTTTGGTAATCACTCAGTGCCACCCATAGTCTCAGGATTTCAGAACCAAACTGTTTGATGACCTTATCCGGGGCGACCACATTCCCCTTGGACTTAGACATCTTTTCACCTTTCTCATCCACAGTAAACCCATGCGTGATAAGTGTTTTGTATGGTGATATTTGGTTTATGGCTGAGCTAAGTAACAATGAAGACTGGAACCATCCTCTATGCTGGTCAGACCCTTCTATGTAAAGAGATGCCGGATATTCCCCTGCATCATAATTGCCACTGCTTAGTACTGAATTCCATGTAGAACCAGAATCAAACCATACATCCAGGATATCAGAGATCTTTTCTAAGTCATCCGGGTTATACTTGCTGCCTTCCGGCAAAAGTTCTGCATTAGACATAGAGTACCAGGCATCTGCACCATGTATATCAAAAAGTGCTGCCACATGTTCTAACACATCTGCGTCAAAAATGACTTCTTTCGTACTTTTCACTCTAAAGAATGCTATAGGCACACCCCAGGAACGCTGACGAGAGATACACCAGTCAGGTCTTCCCTCTATCATCGGTTTTAGTCTGTTTTTGGAACTTGCAGGATAGAAATCTACATCTTCTATGGCATGAAGTGCAGACTCTCTCAATGTGTCATTTGAGCCTTTGGGTTTATCATCGATAGAGATAAACCACTGGTTCGTTGCCCTGTAGATAAGCGGTTTCTTTGTTCTCCAGCAGTGTGGGTATGAGTGAACGAATTTACTCATTTTCAGTAAGGAGTCGCCAAGTAGTTCCAAAATAGGCTCGTTGGCTTTAAAAATATGCATCCCTACAAATGATTCGGCATTAGGAAGAAGATTCAATCCTACTACAGACTCATCATAGCATCCTCTCTCATCTACAGGCATGATCACTTCAAGACCATATTTTAGCCCTACTTTATAGTCATCTTCCCCATGGCCGGGAGCCGTATGTACGCACCCTGTACCACCATCCATCAGTACATGGTCACCAAGTACGACTTTGGATGTACGGCCGTTTATCGGGTTGATCGCCAAAAGACCTTCCAGCTCTGTTGCTGCTATCTTTCTACTTGCATGTCCGGAGACCACGCCCTCTTCAATCATCGCATCATAACGTGCTTCTGCCACGATATGTCCATCTTCTGTAAGTACATACATCTCATCAGGGTTAAGTGCTATACCGGTATTTGCAGGAAGTGTCCAAGGGGTTGTTGTCCAGATCACAAGTCCGGCTTTACCTTCTACACCGATCTTTTCTTTTGCAGCATCACTTAACTCAAAGTGAACATAGATGGAATAATCCTCTTTATCCTCATACTCTACTTCTGCATCAGCCAACGCTGTACGTGCCGCCCATGACCAGAAAATGGGCTTATGTCGTTCGATCAACAATCCGCGTTTTGCTACTTCACATAGCGTCTTGTAGATATTTGCTTCAAATTTGAAGTCCATTGTGACATAAGGATTCTCCCAGTCAGCAATGATCCCCAATTCTTTAAAGCTCTCCCTTTGGATACCTACGAATTTTGCAGCATGTTCGCGACATAGCTCTCTGAATTGCTCAGTTGGCATCGCCTCTTTTTTGCTTTTACCAAGCTTCTCTTCCACTTTTTGCTCAATAGGCAGACCATGACAGTCCCAACCCGGAGTCATGCGCACAGCTTTCCCCTGAAAATAGTTATATTTTAAAATAATATCTTTGAGGATTTTGTTAAGTGCATGGCCGATGTGGATATCGCCATTCGCATAAGGAGGTCCATCATGCAGTGTGAACATTTCAGCATTTGCACGTTTTTCTTTCATCTGCTCATAGATATCTGAAGCAAACCATGCCTGATACTTTTTGGGTTCATTGGTTGGAAGATTCCCACGCATTGGGAAGTCGGTTTTCGGAAGGAGGAGTGTGTCTTTATAATCCATTGTCGATAATACCTTAATGTCTAGGCTTTTGCCTGTGTTATATTATCGGGAGATTATATCTAAAAGATGATTATAATATACTGTGCTAAACATTGGTGTCGCCAGGAGACAACACCCTACAGGATAAAAATACATTTTAGTGGCGTATTGTGCACTCACAACACCATCAACACAAAATCAATTAGTAACTAATTTTTGATACAATATATGAATGAAAATAAATTATAAAAATGTTGAGAAGATCATTCAAAAACTTAGTCAAAAGAAGCAAACCATTACATTTGCAGAAAGCTGCACCGGTGGACGTATTGCAGCGGCATTCACTGCTATATCCGGAGCTTCAAATGTATTGAACGGCTCTTGTGTCACCTACTCTAATGAGATCAAGCACCGATGGCTTGGGGTCGAAACGGATGTACTTGAAAAGTATGGTGCAGTGAGCAAAGAGTGTGTTTCACAAATGCTTGATGGCATACAAAAAATGGCACAAAGCGATTATGCGATTGCGGTCTCCGGTATAGCCGGTCCAACAGGCGGTACGCAGTTCAAACCTGTTGGTACTGTCTATATAGGTATTTTAACACCCGATGATAAACAGATAGATCTTTGCCATTTCAAAGGTGACAGAGAAAGGGTTCAGAAACAATCTACACAATATGCTATTGAGAAATTAAGCCAAGTATTAAAAATTTAATTAATTTCTCAAAAACTCTTAAAATCTCTTGACAATCAAAGGTTTCTGAGCTATAATTCCGTCCACTTATTCAAGTAATGAGTGCAAAAATGTGAGACCCGTTAGCTCAGTTGGTAGAGCAATTCCCTTTTAAGGAATGGGCCCTAGGTTCGAATCCTAGACGGGTCACCACTTTTTGGTCGCTTAGCTCAGTTGGTAGAGCGCTACCCTTACAAGGTAGATGTCACAAGTTCGAGTCTTGTAGCGACCACCATGACAATGTATGT